>NZ_NTVM01000022.1:0-137979 GCF_002558005.1 Bacillus sp. AFS012607 | reverse complement strand
AAGTAGAAGTGATTGCAGAAATAAAAGCACCTGTAGTAGAGACATTTGTAGCACTTGAGGAAATTCAGCAAGAAGATGAAGCGATTGAACAAAAGAGTGAATTCATACATGTAGCTGAGGCTGATGAACAGACAAAGAACGACGTTCAAAGCTTTGCGAATGTTTTACTTGCAGAAACAGAAGAAAATAAACGAGTTGTAGAAGAAGCGCCAGTCGCAGAAGAACAACGAGTTGTAGAAGAAACACCAGTCGCAGAAGAACAACGAGTTGTAGAAGAAGCGCCAGTCGCAGAAGAACAACGAGTTGTAGAAGAAGCGCCGGTCGCAGAAGAACAACCAGTTGTAAAAAAAGAAGAACCAAAACGTGAGAAAAAGCGTCATGTACCATTTAATGTTGTTATGTTGAAACAAGATAGAACACGATTAATGGAAAGACATGCAGCTAGGGCAAATGCAATGCAGCATTCTGTTAATGTACGAGTAGAGAATAGACCAGTGCAACAAGTAGTAGCAGAACCACAAGTGGAAGAACAACCAATGCAACAAGTAGTAGCAGAACCACAAGTGGAAGAACAACCAGTGCAACAAGTAGTAGCAGAACCACAAGTGGAAGAACAACTAGTGCAACAAGTAGTAGCAGAACCACAAGTGGAAGAACAACCAATGCAGCAGGTGGTAGCAGAACCACAAGTGGAAGAACAACCAATGCAGCAGGTGGTAGTAGAATCACAAGTGGAAGAACAACCAATGCAGCAGGTGGTAGTAGAATCACAAGTAGAAGAGCAATCAGTGCAGCAAGTAGTAGCAGAGCCACAAATGGAAGAACGCCCAGTGCAGCAAGTAGTGGAAGAGCAAGTACAAAAGCCAATTTCAAGTACGGAAGTACAAGAGAAAGCATATGTTGTAAATCAAAGAGAGAACGATATGCGAAATGTATTGCACACACCACCGACATACACTGTTCCGCCATTAGCGCTGTTGTCGATTCCGCAGCAATCAGCGCTAGATAATACAGAATGGTTAGATGAGCAAAAAGAATTATTAGATACAACGTTTAATAATTTTCATGTTGGAGCACATGTTATTAATGTATCGCAAGGGCCAGCAGTAACTCGTTTTGAAGTGCAACCAGACCCAGGCGTGAAAGTAAATAAAATTACCAATTTAAGTGATGATATTAAGTTAAGTTTAGCTGCGAAAGATATTCGTATTGAAGCGCCGATTCCAGGGAAGAGTGCGATTGGAATTGAGGTTCCAAATAAAGAAAGTAAGCCAGTATTTCTTCGTGAAATTTTAAGAAGTCCTGTATTCACAAAGAGTGAATCACCGCTTACTGTTGCGCTTGGACTTGATATTTCAGGTGATCCAATTGTAACAGATATTCGAAAAATGCCGCACGGACTTATTGCGGGTGCAACGGGTTCAGGTAAAAGTGTGTGTATTAACGCGATTTTAACGAGTATTTTATATAAAGCGAAACCGCATGAAGTGAAGTTAATGTTAATTGATCCGAAGATGGTTGAGCTTGCACCATACAATTCTGTTCCACATCTTGTAGCACCTGTTATTACGGATGTAAAAGCAGCGACAGCGGCTTTAAAGTGGGCAGTCGAAGAGATGGAACGCCGTTATGAATTGTTTGCGCACGCTGGTGCTCGTGATTTAACTCGTTACAATACGATTGTAAGTGAGCGAGAAATTCCAGGAGAAACATTACCTTATATCGTTATTGTCATTGACGAGTTAGCCGACTTAATGATGGTAGCACCTGGTGATGTTGAGGAAGCGATTTGTCGTATTGCGCAAAAAGCACGTGCTTGTGGCATTCATTTATTAGTAGCGACGCAGCGTCCATCTGTAGATGTTATTACAGGTTTAATTAAGTCAAACATTCCAACGCGTATTGCGTTTACTGTATCATCTCAAGTTGATTCGCGTACGATTATTGATATTGGAGGCGCGGAGAAATTACTTGGCCGTGGTGATATGTTATTTTTAGGGAACGGTACATCTAAGCCAGTTCGTGTACAAGGTGTATATGTATCGGATGATGAGATCGAAAAGACAGTTGATCATGTGAGAAAGCAAATGAAGCCGAATTACTTATTTAAGCAAGAGGATTTATTAGCGAAAACAGAACAGGCTGAGTCGGAAGACGAATTGTTCTTTGAAGCATGTCAATTTGTTGTAGAACAAGGGGGAGCGTCCACATCTTCTGTACAGCGAAAATTCCGCATCGGTTATAATCGCGCGGCACGTCTCATTGAGGAGATGCAATCGCAAGGAATTATTTCTGAAGCAAGAGGGACGAAGCCAAGAGATGTCCTTATTTCTGAGGATGAATTCGCTGCTATGCAGGAAACGAATGTATAGTCCACGGTTTTGCTGTATACTAATAGAAAATGTTGGATAGTAAAGTAGGGAGTAAAGCGACATGAAAGAAATTGAATTAAAATTAAAAGGTGAAATAAATCGACTAACAAATAAAACATTTAAATTTGACGAACGAGTTGGAGAAGGGTGGTTCTCCGCCGTTTACTTTTTAAAAACTAGAGAAATTATTGAAGAATTTCGCCCGAAAAGTGTTGTAACGATGCAATTTTTCCAAAAAGAAAATGCAGTTCTTTGCGGAACAGATGAAGTAATTGCATTGCTACAAACATTCGCTAAAAATCCTGAGGAACTTGAAATTAACTCTTTAAAAGATGGCGATAAAATTAGTCCATTTGAAACAGTGTTAACAATTCATGGTCCTTATGAGAATTTCGGATTTTTAGAAGGTGTTATTGATGGGATTTTAGCTCGTCGTACATCGGTTGCAACAAACGTATATAATGTTGTCCAAGCTGCGCGTAGTGTAGATAAAGAAAAACCAGTTATTTTCATGGGAGATCGTGACGATCATTATACACAACAAGCTGGTGACGGTTATGCAGCATACATCGGAGGTATGAGCGCACAAGCGACGCATGCAATGAATGAATGGTGGGGCAGAAGTGGTATGGGAACAATGCCTCACGCATTAATTCAAATGTTTAATGGTGATGTTGTAGAAGCGGCAAAAGCATATCATAAGAAATTTCCAGAAGATGAATTAGTTGTACTAATTGATTACAATAATGATGTTATTACAGATGCACTTCGTGTAGCGCGTGAATTTGGATCAACATTAAAAGGTGTGCGTGTAGATACGTCTCGCACAATGATTGATCAATACTTTATTCGCCACCCAGAAGTACTTGGAACATTTGATCCACGTGGTGTAAATCCATCTCTTGTATTTGCACTTCGCAAGGCGCTTGATGAAGAAGGATTCCAGCATGTAGACATCGTTGTAACTGGTGGATTTGATGAAAAGCGTATTCGTGAATTTGAAGCTCAAAAGGTACCTGTTGACATATATGGGGTAGGGAGTAGCTTGTTAAAAATGAATATTGGCTTTACTGGTGATAATGTAGAATTAAATGGGAAACCAGAAGCAAAAGCTGGTCGTAAATATCGTCCAAACCCACGTTTAGAGCGTGTTCAATTAGAAAAAAGAGAAGATATGTAAAAGAGAGAAAAACTGATAGGTGATTGACCCTATCAGTTTTTCTGTTATCATAGTATAGCGGCTTCTTTTTTGCTATAATGGACTTGTTATGGACATATAAAGAAGTACGTACGAGTTTATCCTGATAAGTGAAGGGAAAGAATAACCTCACTACATCAAAAATGTATGATGATTACCAAAATAAGAAAAGATTCATATACTGTCTTATAGATAGGCCGTTGTATTAGTTCGAAATGTTGGAGGTTCTTTAAGATGACAGTTTACCATTTTGTAGGAATTAAAGGAACAGGAATGAGTTCATTAGCGCAAATTCTTCATGATATGAAGCATACTGTTCAAGGGTCTGATTATGAAAAGCGTTTCTTTACACAAACAGCGTTAGAAAAGCGTAGTATCTCGATCCTTCCTTTTGATAAGAATAATGTAGAAGAAGGACAAGTGATTATTGCAGGAAATGCATTTCCTGATACGCATGAAGAAATCGTAGCAGCAAAAGAATTAAACATCCCAGTACATCGTTACCATCACTTCTTAGGTGACCTTATGAGCCAATACACAAGTGTTGCTGTAACTGGTGCACACGGAAAGACATCAACAACAGGTTTGTTAGCCCATGTAATGCAAGGTGCACATCCTACATCTTACCTTATTGGAGATGGAACAGGGCATGGGGTAGAAAATAGTAAGTATTTTGTATTTGAAGCTTGTGAGTATCGTCGTCATTTCTTGTCTTACAATCCAGACTATGCAATTATGACGAATATTGATTTTGATCATCCAGATTATTTTGCAGACATCAATGATGTATTCAGTGCATTCCAAGAGATGGCATTGCAAGTGAAAAAAGGCATTATTGCATGTGGAGATGATGAAGAACTTCAAAAAATTCAAGCGAAAGTACCTGTTATTTTCTATGGATTTGGAGAAGATAATGATTTCCAAGCACGTAACATCCAAAAGAGAACAGATGGCACGATATTCGATGTATTCGTTCGTAATACGTACTATGACACGTTCAAAATTACAGGATACGGCAATCACAGCGTATTAAATGCGTTAGCAGTAATCGCACTTTGCCATTATGAAAACGTTGATGTAGAAGCAGTAAAACATCAATTAACAACTTTTGAAGGCGTAAAACGTCGCTTTAATGAAAAGCCGATGGGAGAGCAAGTTATTATCGATGACTACGCACACCATCCGACAGAAATTAATGCAACGATTGAAGCAGCTCGTCAAAAACATCCAGAGCGTGAAGTTGTCGCTGTATTCCAGCCGCATACATTCTCACGTACAGAAAAGTTCTTAGATGAGTTCGCTGAAAGCTTAAGCAAAGCTGATCAAGTATACTTATGTGATATTTTCGGATCAGCACGCGAAAACAAAGGTGAATTAACAATTGAAGATCTGCAAAAGCGTATTGATGGTGCAGAACTAATTACAGATACAACAACGGATGTATTAAAGAAACATAAAAACGGCGTTCTAATTTTCATGGGCGCAGGTGACATCCAAAAATTCGAAGCAGCTTACGTAAAAGAAGTTCAAGTTGCAGAGAAATAATAGAAAAGACGCATAGCTGTGGCTGTGCGTCTTTTTTTGTTGTGTTCAACTTTTATCCCGCATTAACGTGCAATAAGACCCCCACTGATTAAAGTTTCACTTTATTTATGTATTGACCTAGAGCTAACTCTAGGTTGTAAGATGAAAATGTAAAAACAAGGGGGAGAGAACATGTATAAAATCGGCGAAGTAGCAGAATTAACAGGGATGAGCATTCACACTTTGCGCTACTATGAGAAATTAGGTTTATTACCACCACCAACGCGAAATAGCGGTATTCGTCAATATACAGAAGGCGATGTACGTTTATTAAAATTTTTATATTCATTAAAACAAACTGGGATGTCATTAGAAGAGATAGCTGAGTTTGCAAGTGATGGGTGCATTATAGAGGAAATTAGGCAGAAGAAAGAGGAAGTACCAGCGAAAGTAAAAAAGAGAATTTCCATTTTAACAACTCACTTGGAGCGATTAAAAGAACAGCAGGAACAATTGCAAAAAGTTGTTCAGCTAACGGAGGAGAAGTTAGAAATTTATTACGGTTTTCTAGAAGAAAAAGACTTGGAGGCCGGCAATGAAAAATAAAGTATATACGCAGTTATTAGGTTTTGCGATATTTACTGGTGGGACATTTAATGCTTCGAAATATGCGGTGCAGTATTTCGAAGCAATTCATATAGCAGCATGGCGTTTTGGGATTGCTGCATTTGTGATGTTATGTTTGTTAAAAATACGAAAAGATTTTGATTTGGAAGTATGGATGCAGAATAGGACCTATTATCTTTTGCTAGGTATTGTTGGTGTATTCGGCTTTAACTTCTTTTTCTTTTTAGGAATGAAATATACAGAAGCTGTTAATGGTGCACTTATTATGGCGACAAATCCTCTCGTTACGACGCTGTTAGCAAGTGTCATTTTACGAGAGAAAATTGTGAAGCGTCAAGCAATTGGAATGTTACTTGCACTAATTGGCGTTGTTTTTGTACTTACACAAGGTTCGTTTACAATACTACAACATTTATCATTTTCAAAAGGGGATTTTTATATTTTATTAGGGAATATTTGCTGGGCGTTATACGGCGTGCTAGGCAGAAGGTTTATTAAAACTGGTAATCCAATACAAACGACGACATATACGATGACTATTGGTGCACTTGCCTTTATTATCATATCTTCTACACAAAAAAGTATAGTACCAGTTTTAGAAATTCCTTGGTTGGCATGGGGAGCGATTCTCTTTATGGCAATTGGAATGAGTGTGCTTGGTTACTTATGGTGGAATAATGGAATTGCTCAAATTGGGGCAGCAAGGACATCTTTATTTTTTAATCTAGTGCCTGTTGTTACAATACTTATTTCTTTTATTGAAGGAGTCAATATAACATCTGCACAATCTGTAGGAATGATATTAGTTATTACGGGAATATTGTATTCTTCTGGTTTTATACAAAGAAAATCAAAAGAAAGTGTTAATATTTAACTTTTTATATCTAAAAATGTTAGAATAATAAGAAAAATAAAAAGGGGACTAAAAAACATGTTCACACTTCGAGTAGATGACGAAATTGAACTACAATTACTAGAAAAACATCATAAAGAAGAATTATATCAATTAATAGACCAAAACCGTAATCATTTACGAAAATGGCTTCCTTGGGTAGATGGGACAAAATCTGCTGATGCTTATGATGAGATTTTTCCGATGTGGTTAAAGAAATTTGCAGAGGGAGACGGTTTTGAAAGTGGTATACGTTACAAAGGAAAGCTTGTTGGGATGGTAGGTATTCATCCAGTGAGCTGGGGGAAGAGAGCGGCGAGTCTTGGGTATTACCTTGCAGAAGATGCTGGAGGAAAAGGCGTTATGACACGTAGCGTAAAGGCTGTGCTTCACTATGCATTTGAGAATTTAAAATTAAATAAAATGGAAATTAGATGCGGTGTTGAAAATGTGAAAAGCCGCGCTATTCCAGAGCGTTTAGGGTTTAAATTAGATGGTATTTTAAGAGATGAAGAATGGTTATATGATCATTTTCATGATATCGCTGTATATAGTTTATTAGCTTCAGAATGGAAAGATATTCGATGAACGAGAAGATTCGTATTATTCCGTATGAAAGTACGTTTCAAGAGGAAGTAGTAGATCTTATCGTTCATATTCAGCAAAAAGAGTATAATGTTCCCATTACGAAAGAAGAGCAACCTGATTTACTTGAAATAGAAACATTCTATCAAAAGGATCACGGAAACTTTTGGGTAGCACTTTATGATGGGAAAGTAGTTGGAACAGTAGCTTTATTAGATATTGAGAATCATCAAGTAGCGCTAAGAAAAATGTTCGTACAAAAAGAGTTTCGTGGAAAAGAATGTGGCGCGTCATATATGTTGCTTCAAACAGCAATTTCATGGGCTGAGGATAAAAAGTTGAAAGATATTTATTTAGGAACAACAGTAAAATTTTTAGCGGCACATCGCTTTTATGAAAAGAATGGTTTTCAAAGTGTGAGTATAGATGAGTTGCCGAAAAACTTTCCAGTGTTACAGGTAGATAAGAAATTTTATAGGTACATTGTGAAAAAGGTCATCTAGAAATGGCCTTTTTCTATGAACCAAAATGGAAATAGTGGTATAATTTGGATTAGGGGGTGTAGGTATGAACTTTCCAATTCAAAGAAGTAAGTCAGTAGTCATTTTCGTTTGTCTTACGTTAGCTTTTATGTGTATATATCCAATTGTCATGCTTTTCACTAATAAAGCGCATTGGATGTCAGCGTTGATTGGGATGGGTTTATGCTTCATTGTAAATGTACCACTCGTTTGGGAAGTATTTATTAAAAAACATAAAGTAGAAAATGGCGTATTAAAGTACGGTATTCTAAATGATGATGTTGTATTAAAAGATATAAGAGTTGTTCGTCAAGTTGGAAAGTATCTTGAAATTACGACGAATGCATATAAAGTACATATGGTTGCGATGCCGCAAGATATGAATGAATTTTTGGCGCTTATCGAGAAAGAAAATCCACATGTGAAAATAGAAATGGTAGGGAAGAAATAAAAAAACGCTCGGAGAAAATTCCGAGCGTTTTTATTATTATTTTAAGTTCTCTGGATTTAAAGCTTCTAATTCAGGTACAACGAAGCGTCCGTCTTTACGGATTAGTACGTCGTCGAAGTAAATTTCACCGCCGCCGTATTCAGGGCGTTGGATGCATACTAAGTCCCAATGGATGTTCGAGTTGTTACCGTTCCATGCATCGTCGTAAGCTTGTCCAGGAGTGAAGTGGAAGCTGCCATCGATTTTTTCATCGAATAGGATGTCTCCCATTGGATGTAAGATGTATGGGTTTACGCCGATTGCGAACTCACCAACGTAGCGTGCGCCTTCGTCTGTATCGAAGATTTTGTTAATGCGTTCTGAATCGTTTGCAGTTGCTTCAACGATTTGACCGTTCTCGAACTTAAGTTGTACATTTTCAAATGTATAACCGTTGTAAGGAGATGGTGTGTTGTAAGAAACTGTACCGTTAACAGAATCACGAACTGGTGCAGAGTATACTTCACCGTCTGGAATGTTTAAATGACCTGAGCACTTAATAGCTGGAATGTCTTTAATAGAGAATGTTAAGTCAGTTCCAGGACCAGTTAAACGAACTTTATCTGTTTTATTCATTAATGTAACAAGGCTATCCATCGCCTTATCCATTTTACCGTAGTCTAAGTTACAAACTTCGAAGTAGAAGTCTTCGAAAGCTTCTGTGCTCATTTTAGCAAGCTGTGCCATAGAAGCATTTGGGTAGCGAAGAACAACCCAACGTGTTTTTGGAACGCGAATATCTCTATGAACTTTTTTCCCAACTGTTTGGCCATGAACTTTCATGCGCTCACTTGGAACGTCAGCCTGTTCATTAATATTATCGCCAGAGCGAAGACCGATATAAGCGTCCATGTCTTTCATTACGCTTGCTTCATATGCAGCGATTTGTTCGAAATGTTCTTCAGTAGCACCCATTAATAAAGAGCGATCTACTTGATGATCTTTTAAAGAGACGAATGGGAAACCACCAGCTGCATATGCTTCTTTTACAAGTGCAGTTACAAGTTCTTTTTGTAAGCCAAAGTTTTCAATTAATACTTTTTCGCCTTTTTGTAAGCAAATAGAGTAGTTAATTAAATTGTATGCTAACTTTTCAATACGTGGATCTTTCATATGTAAAGCCTCCCTACTAATTATGTATCCTCTCCTATTGTAACCTACTTAGTGGAATTTGTTGAATGATTTATGTTACAGTTAACGAATAAGTATGAAAATTCTAATGATGAGATAGGGATTAGAATGAAACGGAAAATGATTGTATAATAGGGGAAAGTATGAAAAAGATAAAGGAAGTGATGAAATGCAAGTTCTTTTATATGTAAGTGCGGCTATTATCGCGGTTGCTTTCGCAGTATTAGTTGTGTATGTATGCAGAACGTTGTTATCGGTTCAGAAGACGTTAGAAAACGTTGCAAGCACGTTAGAAGGTTTAGAAAAACAAATGCAAGGAATTAGCGTAGAGACAGAGCAATTATTACATAAAACGAATGCGTTAGCTGATGATATTCAACAGAAGTCACAGTCATTAAATAAAGTGGTAGCGGGTGTAGATGGGATTGGAACGACAATCCAATCTTTAAATACGAAGCTTCGTAATGTATCAGACTCTGTAACGGACGAAATTGAAAATAACGCTGATAAAGTAGCGCAAGTTGTACAGTGGAGCAGTGCGGCGATTGAAGTATACAATCATTACCGTGCGTCGAGACAAGAGAAGAAGGTTGAAAAAGAAGAGCGTAAATTAGAAAGAATTGAGAAAAACGCTGAAAAGAAAGAGAAGCGCTCTAGATTTCGTATGAGAGGTGAATCGTGATGAATATGACAAAGCTTGAAACAATTGAAGAGCTTGAAGTCTTAGTAGAAAAGAATGAGCCGTATGTTCTTTTTAAACATAGTACGACATGCCCGATTAGTCACGGTGCATACACAGAATTTCAAGCGTATTGCAGTGAAGAAAGAGAAGTGCCAGCGTATTACTTATACGTACAAGATGCGAGAGATGTGTCAAATCGTGTTGCAGAACAATACAGTATTAGACATGAATCACCGCAAGTGTTATACATAAAAGATGGGATGGTAGTATGGAATACATCTCATTGGAATATTAAAAAAGATGCTTTAGAAGAGAATATAAAGTAAAAAGAAGCAAGCTAAAGGTGCTTGCTTCTTTTTTTTTGTTTTTGTTGAAATATATTTAGTGGTACACTATTAATAGTTCAAACTAAATAACTAGATTGTTGAAAGTAGGTTTTAAGTAATGAAGAAAATGGCATTATCCTTCGCAGTCGTAAGTTTATTACTGGGAGCTTGTAGTAACAATAGTAATACGATTAGTAAGAAGGATGAAGTTATACAAAAAGATACAAAAGAAAAAAGTATGATTCCGAGAACTGCTGTTTCTAAAGATTATTATAGAACTGTTATTCCTTTAAAAGAACAAAAGGTTATTAATACAGCTAATATAAAAACAAATTCTAAATTAGATTTAGCAGAGTATGAAAATGGTTTAATAAATATTGCAACGCAGCAATTTGATACAGAGAGTCACGTACTGCAATTAAATCAGTATATTCCAGAGAAACTAGTTGATGAACTAGTTGCGAAAGTAGAAGCGCCAGTTTTGACGAATATTATAGAACAAGACTATTTTGGAAAACAGAATTCAAATGAATTAAGTTTATCTGGTGTTATGATTGGCTTAGCTATGTCTTCAAGTGTATCGAATGAAGAAGCTATGTCTAAAGGGTCTGAAGTTGCTAAACAACTTATTGAAGCTATTAACAAAAATGATAAATATAACAAATCTCCAATTACGTTTGCTATCTTTAAGCAAGAAAGTACAAGTTCTTTAAAAAATGGTACGTATATTGCTAGTGCTACTGTTCAAAAGAATGATATGAACCTTGGAAATTGGAGTACAATTGATGAAAAGTCGTATTCATATCCTTCTGATGAATTTACACAAGCACATGGAGAAGATAATACAAAAATAAATAACTTTGCTAAGGAAATAAAAGGTTTTTCTAATGGAGATTTTATTCCAGTCAATGCAAAAGTTTCTTATAAGAAAGATCAAATGGATACATTAAATATGAATATTGTTATTAAATATAACGGTAAAACAGAATTAATGGCTCTTACCCAATTGGCTGCTCAAGGTATGTTAGACAAATTGCCTAAAGATGCGAAAGTACAATTACAGATCAAGTCCGAGAGTAAAATTGAGGCCGTTATTATAAAAGAGAAAAACAGTGATAAACCGTTTGTTTCCTTCTTGTAAAAAAGACAGTATGTAAACTGTCTTTTTTTATTTTAAATGAAAATATAAAAGGTTTTTTGATGGTAATTCATTGCTGTATATCGTGTGACAATCGTATATGTATCAACTATAATAAGTTATCTTAAAAAAGTAATATATAGGGATTTGAAAGAGATGGCTTTCTTATGGCATCACAACAATTAGGTCGTTTACGTTCTGAAATTGATCAACTTAATTTACAAATATTAGAGTTACTAAACGAAAGAGGTCGTCTCGTACAAGAAGTTGGTAATTTAAAAGAAGTATAAGGTGTGAAACGTTTTGATCCTGTACGTGAAAGTAATATACTGGATTTAATTGCAGAGAATAATAATGGTCCATTTGAAACTTCGACTTTATAACATATTTTCAAACAAATTTTTCAAGTTGGTTTAAAGTTACAAGAAGAGGATCATCGTAAAGCACTACTTGTTTCTTGTAAGAAAAAAACAGAAGATACGATTGTTGAAATTAATGGTGAAAAAATTGGTAACGGAAATTAGCATTTTATTATGGGACCGTGTGCAGTGGAAAGTTATGAACAAGTACGTCAAGTTGCTGAAGCAATGAAAGAGCAACGCGTAATACGCTTGATATTTCCGCTGTACCGATTTTAAAGAAAGAGACACATTTACCTTTCGTTTTTGATGTAACGCATTCTACAGAGAGACGTGACCTTCTCTTACTAACTGCAAAAGCAGCGATGGCAATTGGTGCAAACGCAATTATGGCTGAAGTACATCCAAATCCAGCTGTAGCTTTATCAGATGCGGCGCAGCAAATGAATATCCCGCAGTTCAATGATTTTATGAATGAATTAAAATCATTTGGAAGTAAATTATAAAAACTTTTAATGAGCTGTTCCAAAAAGGCATTTTGGGACAGCTGTATAGCGACTGTCATTGTCGATTTTTGTTGGGAAGTTGGTATATTAAAAAAATCGCTGATATAATTAGAGTTGTGGTCGATATATTTGGGAAATCGCCGATATATTTCGAGTTACGGTTCATATATTCGAAAAATCGCCGATATAAATTTCATTTACTATCGTACTGCTTAAAATAAGATTTCTACTTAGGAAATATCTATTTTTTTACAAAAAATGCCCTTTTTTCATAAAAAATACGAAAATACGAGAAAAGAAGCGAATTTTTTCGAAACTTTTGCGGGAAAATATTGTATGAGCCTGCGTTTATATCGTATCATTAGTAAAAGGAAGAACTCGGGACGATTGGTGGCATCTGCAAATAGAGTTGATGTCTTTTTTTCATTCAAGTAACCGATACATAAAAATAGATAACAAAAATAGAAGGAGTGTGCGATGAGATGAACGTAACAATCTATGATGTAGCGCGCGAAGCGAACGTTTCAATGGCTACCGTATCACGCGTTGTGAACGGTAACCCAAATGTAAAGCCTACAACAAGAAAGAAAGTATTAGAAGCAATTGATCGTTTAGGATACCGTCCAAATGCGGTAGCACGTGGACTAGCAAGTAAGAAGACAACTACGGTAGGTGTTATTATTCCTGATATCTCAAATACGTTTTATGCAGAACTTGCACGTGGAATTGAAGATATCGCAACAATGTACAAATATAACATCATTTTAAGTAACTCTGATCAAAACAAAGAGAAAGAGTTCCATCTATTAAATACGATGCTTGGAAAACAAGTGGACGGAATTGTTTTCATGGGTGAAGATATTACAGACATTCACATTGAAGAATTTAAAAAATCTCCAGTACCAATTGTATTAGCAGCGTCATTTGATGAGCAAAATGAAACGCCATCAGTAAATATTGATTATACACAAGCAGCTTACGATGCAATGAAGCACTTTATCGAGCAAGGACATAAGCGTATCGGTTTCGTCTCTGGTCCATTCATTGATAAAGCGGGAAGCGCGAAGAAGTTACAAGGTTATAAAAAAGCTTTAGAAGAAGAAGGTATTTCATATGATGAAAATCTTGTAATCGATGGAGATTACACATATGACTCAGGTATCGAAGCATTCGAAAAGCTTTGGAGCAATGATGAAAAGCCAACAGCAATCTTCGTGTCTTCTGATGAAATGGCACTAGGTGTAATCCATGCAGCACAAGATGCTGGATTAAACGTACCAACTGACGTAGAAGTACTTGGTTTCGATAATACACGCCTTGCATTAATGGTTCGTCCGCAGCTTTCAACAGTTGTACAACCGATGTATGATATCGGTGCAGTAGCAATGCGTCTATTAACAAAGTATATGAACAAAGAAAAAGTGGAAGATCACACTGTTATCTTACCTCACCGTATCCAATTTAGAGATTCAACGAAATAAGTATAAAAAAGCTCACAGCGATTGCTGTGAGCTTTTATTCATATTCAGGATAATATTTTTCAATTACTGTATCTACAGTTTCATTTTTCTTAACGTGTAAAAATCTTGCGTACAATTCTTTTCCAGTTTCAAATGGGGTATCGTCTAATTCAAACACATGTAACACTTTTCGGAACGTCCATGTGATTTGCTCATCATACATATTATCGTATGTGTGCTCCGATTGTATAGCTATATTTTCACCTAGTTCATGAGCTTCTTCTAAACTGTTTGCTTTAACAAGAATAATACTTTCTTCAAAAAGTGTATCGTGATTCTCTTCATAATGCTCATCAATTTTCGTAGGATCAGGCTCACCAGCATGAACAGACTCAAACAATAATTTTACAGCGTACACATTATGCTGCATGTTTCACTTTATAAATAATACTTGCGACAAGCGAAGCAGGTATTGTAAATAAGTTACTTTGATAATGGTAATGCACTTGGGATTCTTCATAAGACATGTTGTCATATAGTTCGTTTTGTGAGACATTCATTTTTTTCTGTTTTTCTTTGAGCATTTTAATGTAGTTGTACTGTATTGGGACGAGAATGATGAAATAAGCTAATACGATTAGTGAAATCCAAATCATTATGAACACTCCCTTACAAAGAATATTTGTATATGGTAATTATATCAATTTATATGAGGGATATCCATATTTTTCTAGTGGTCAATTTCTTTTCCAAAATGCAAAAAGTTCTTCAGCGCTTCGTAAATTATGTTCAAGGCATGTTTGTGCAGTGCGTTTAAAATTTTGTATTAAATGCTCTAGCCTAGAAGAATCATAGTGCTTTGCTTTTCCATCTACAATCGTTTTATCTTTTTTTTAAGTTAAGTGATATTTTTAGCAAAGTTACATTTGTTTCTATTTGTACAACTTCCATGTAAAAAAAATTTTGTCTAAGTCGATTGTAATATAATCAAATCGCTCTACTTGTTTAAAATATCCTACAATATCATCTTCCAATTGAAATCCTCCCTAGTATATAGCTTACCTGGAAGAGTTCTCTATAGATTGTATGATTCCTTGTTATATGTCACATAAGTGTAAAAATAACTATTATAGGGCAATGTCATGTATAATAGAAAGAAAAGGCTTGTGAGGGGGGAAAAGAGATGATCGTTCTTTGGATAATTACGCTTTGTATGACTGCTATTTTTGCATATATGACGTTAAAACAAAATGGTTTAAAGCGATTTGTTCCAGGAAGTATTCTTGCAGGAATTGCCCTTATCACGTATGTAATTTCTATTTTTATTGAAAGTGTATCAGTAGATATGAGCAAAAGTTTAATGTTTATTGGTATTACACTATTTGCAGGTAGCATTATGGTACTTATGGTTGCTGGTATTATTTTATTTATTCATATGAATTCGGAAACGTTATAGCATATAGAAAAGGCATGTCCCGAGGGACATGCCTTTTTATCCGTTCAATTATGCTCTATCTTTAGAAGAATTTTGTTGTTTTAATAAGTCGCGAATTTCGCCAAGAAGAACTTCTTCTTTTGTTGGTTCTGGAATTTCTTCCTCTTTTTCGTCTTCTTTTTTAGATGTTAGTTTGTTGAAAACTTTAATAAACATAAAGATAGAAGCTGCGATAATTAAGAAATCAAAAATTGTTTGGATGAAGTTACCATACATAACAGCTGATTTACCGTATCCAAAGTGCAAATCTGTAAAGTTAACGCCACCTAATACCATACCAAGTAATGGTGTAATAATGTCTTTTACTAAAGAACTAACGATTTTACCGAATGCAGCACCGATTACAACCCCGACAGCTAAATCAACGACATTCCCTTTGAAAGCGAACTTTTTAAACTCGTTCCACATGTGTCAATCCCATCCTTTCCACGATTCATTATGAAATTTATAATTCCTATCAACATATTTTATAGAAATTTACGAGAGAAATAAAGGGGAAATGGGAATGAAAGTAAATTCTGAAAAATGTATCCGTTTTAATTTTTGTTTACATCATCTAGTAAAGATTGTAGCATTTGCTGCGTTTTTAATCCTTCTAATCCATCTACAACAGGCTTTGTATCTCCGTGTACACATTCAATAAAATGATGAACAGCATCTTCAAAACCACGTTGTTTTAACGTCGTATCCCATGATGGAGAACCGCTTTGTGAAACTGAGTTTTCCTGTTCAATTTCAAATGTATTCATATTTTTTACGCGAATGATTTTCCCTGGCGTTACAAGTTCAATTTGTTCTAAATTTGTACCGGCATGGCGATGCATTGCAGTAGAAAGTAACAGTCCACTTGGAGTTGTATATGTATGATGTCCGTAAAGAAGTTCATTCTTTTCATTGATTTGCATCATATTGTGAACGACGTTAAGGTCATCATTAGCGAACCAGCGAGCAGTATCTACAATGTGTAAATAATCATCTAACATAGTGAAGTCGTACGTATATGGCCCGACTTTATTTGTGCGATGCTTTTCAATTCGAATCCATGAAATATCATGAGCCTGTTCTTTGGCAGCAACATACATAGGAACGAATCTGCGATTAAATCCGACCATTAACTTTCGGTTATACTTCTCGCTCAACTCGACTAGTTGCTCAGCTTGTTCCACAGTAGCTGCTAACGGCTTATCAACATAAACGTCGATTCCTTTTTTCAAAAGCTCAGAAACGATTTCATAATGCGATGCAGTTGAACTATGAACGAAGATTGCATCACATTCCGAAGCTAACGTTTCAATAGAATGAAAGTCTTGAATTCGGTATTGCTGGCAAACTTGTTTTCTTTTCTCTGCGTTAGGTGTAAACGCCCCGACAAAGTTCCAATCTGTTTCTTTTGTAAGTGTTGGAAGATAGGCCTTTTGCGCAATGCTACCAAGTCCAATCATCCCAATTTTAGGTTTATTCATATGTATTCCCACCCTATTAATATTGATGTAACGGCTTAAATGTAGCATAGGATGGGGGAGGAAGGCAAAGATAAGCTTTTTACTTATTTCCTTCTAACAAAATTTTCTCTATCTCTGCAAAATTATGAGCGCGAGCATGCTCTAACGGGGTAACACCATCATTATCTGGAATATTTACATCTGCACCGTGCTCAATAAGAAGGCGAATGACTTGTTGCTGTGTTTCGTTTCCGTTACTTAGTACGATAGCTTCCATTAAAGCTGTCCATCCTAGGTTATTTACATGATTTACATCAATATTTGTTCGAGTGAGGAGTTCTTTTATAACGTCAATATAGCCATGTTCTGAGGCTGGGATAAGAGCTGTTCCGCCGTAACGATTTGTAATCGTAGGATCTGCACCAGCATTAATTGTTAGCTTTAAAATGTCTAAGTAACCTTCCGCACCGGCGTATAGAAAGGGATTGTTTTTCATGTCATCTTGGATATTTACGTCAGCACCAGCTTCGATAAGTGCTTTTGCGGTTTTTACATCATTTTTGTATGTAGCAATCATAAGAGGGGTACGTCCTTGATTATCCGTCGCATTTATATTTGCACCTTGTTTTAGTAAAGATATAACAGTATTCGTTTCATTTTTTTCAGTAGCTGCTAGTAGTGCAGTCTCCATGTTTGTCATCTCCTTTTTGACTTCTTGTTCTTGCGAGCATCCTTGTAAAAAAATTACGCAACATATCATACTGAATGTTTTTTTGAACATGGAATTTCAACCTCCTAATTTCAACTGTAAAATAGGAACATTAAATTTTTATAAACTGACGCTAAAATTACTATAAAATCGCTTGAGTATTTGAACATATATTTTTATGCTTATGAATATGAAGGATGGGTAAAGTGAGGATGTAACATATGTCTATTAAAACAAGGTTTTTATTTTCTTATATTGCTGTAATTCTCGTTTCTATTACGCTCATATTAGTCGCGGGATTTTTAATTGTTTTTTCAATAACAGGTGATTTGGAAGCAGTGAAAAATTTCTATAAAAGTTCTTACATTCAAAAGCCGCTTACACCAGAAGAAGAAAATGCCTATCTTGAATTAAAATTAGCGGCAAAGCAACATCAATCTCAATTATTAGATAAATCGTTCGTTTCATCAATTGAAAAAGAAGGTGTGAAAATAATTGTAAGAAAGGGAGAAAACATTTCTTATGCTAATAAGGGATTTGAAAGTTCGACTTTAACAGAAGCCCTTCCGAAATTTGAAGCGGCAAATATTAATAGTCGTGGTACAACGGAACTAGGCGAGACATTTTATCGATATGTAAAGTTTGATTTTTATTTTCCAGAGAAAGAAGAAGGGAGTATATTTGTACTAAAAAAGCAAAGTTCATTTGTAGATCTTACACAAAAATTATTTCCAATCTTATTCGTATCGCTTTTACTATTAGCCATTTTACTCATTGGTTTATTAAGTTATCTTGTTTCAAGAAGTGTAATAAAACCAATTTTTGTATTGAAAGGTGCAACGGAGAAAATTAAAGAAGGAAATTTAGATTTTCAAATGCCAGTTACATCGCACGATGAAATAGGTCAATTAAATCAAGGATTTGAGGAAATGAGGAAGAAGTTAAAGGAATCGATTGAAGTACAAACGCAGTATGAAGAAAATCGAAAAGAACTTATTTCAAACATATCGCATGATTTAAAAACACCGATTACATCTATTATCGGATATGTAGAAGGAATAAAGGACGGGGTAGCAAATACGCCAGAAAAAATGGATAAGTATTTAACGACAATTCATACAAAGGCAAAACATATGGACACACTCATTGATGAACTCTTTTTGTTTTCGAAGCTCGATTTAAATCGAGTTCCATTCCAATTTGAGACAGTTGAATTAAATACGTTTATGCAAGAATTAATAGAAGAGATGCAGATGGATTTAAGTGAAGAAGGTATAGAAATTAACTTACAATTACATTCATCGCCATTATATGTAACGGCTGATTGCGAAAAGATAAATAGAGTTATATCAAATTTAATTCATAATAGTGTGAAGTACATGGATAAAGAAGAGAAGAAAATTACCGTAACAGTATCGAGTGATAACAATAAAGTTATTGTGAAGGTGATAGACAATGGATCAGGTATAGAATCTGATACGCTACCGTATATCTTTGAACGTTTTTATCGTGCAGAACAATCGCGAAATTCTAGCACAGGTGGAAGTGGACTTGGTTTAGCAATAGCGAAGCAAATTGTTGAAGAACATGGCGGGGAAATTTGGGCGGAAAGCGAGCTTGGTAAAGGCACAAGCATTTTCTTCTCATTGGAAAAAGTAGAGGAATGTGGTGAGTAAATTGAAAAGAATTTTACTAATAGAAGATGAAGTAAGTATTGCAGAATTACAGCGAGATTATTTAGAAATTAATGATTTCCAAGTTGATGTAGAGCATTCAGGAGAAACAGGTTTACAAATAGCCCTGCAAGAAGACTATGATTTAATTATTTTAGATATTATGCTTCCGAAAATGAACGGATTCGAAATTTGTAAACAAATACGTGCTGTAAAAGATATTCCGATTCTACTTGTTTCAGCAAAAAAAGAAGATATAGATAAAATTCGCGGGCTCGGATTAGGAGCGGATGATTATATAACGAAACCGTTTAGCCCAAGCGAATTAGTCGCAAGAGTAAAAGCGCATATTGCTCGTTATGAAAGATTATCAGGAAATGTAAGTAAGCAACGTGATACGCTATACATTCACGGAATTTCTATCGATCAACGAGCGAGGAAAGTTTTTATAAACAATGAAGAAGTGGCATTTACAACGAAGGAATTTGATTTATTAACATTCTTTGTCACACATCCAAACCAAGTATTAAATAAAGAACAGTTATTTGAACGCATTTGGGGATTAGATTCCGCTGGTGATTTAGCCACTGTTGTCGTCCACATTAGAAAGCTACGTGAAAAAATTGAAAGAGATCCTGCCCACCCGCAATATATTGAAACAGTATGGGGAGCTGGTTATCGTTTTAATGTGTAGGGAACCTGTCAAAGTTTTGGCAGGTTTTTTTGTATGTGATCAAAAGGGGATAATAGGTAATTTATGTTAAAATATAAAGAGAGATAAAACATAGGAGAGTGTGAGAGGGCGTGCTACATTTTGGGGGATACATTAAAAGATAATAAATCAAACAAGGTTTTAAAGATTGGAACTAATATTGTACTTATCTTATTAATTATTGGTGCAATACAAATGTTTTATGATGAAGATTCTACGAATGATCATTTGGGTTGGTTATTTATGATGGTCTTTTTTGCAATTAAAATAATTTCTAGTTTTATGATAAGTTTAAAAGAAGGAGATAAAAAGTCAGTATTTATTGATTTAGGTTTAATAATTTTTTCTGTTCTTCTTTTGGTTGTTACTAGTGTGAAATATTTCTTTTGAAAAACCTCATAGTCTTATAGAGGCTGTGAGGTTTTTGTTGGAAAATTAACTTGCGACCTTAATATGCTATTTTAGAGTTCCTTGTTGCAATGATTTATAAAATATTTGAGTAGTAGAAGTAAACTGAGCAGCTTCTTCTAAAAAAGGATAATGGTTGCTCTCCTCAAATGTCACAAAAGTAGAATCGCATATACCCTCATGTATCTCGATGGAATATTGAATAGGACACTGCACATCGTGTCTTCCACACATAATTAGTGTTTTTGTTTTTATAGAAGGTAAATACTCCCTTAAATCAAATGAAGGATATTCATTGGCGAAAGCATTCATCCGGCTAACGGACATTGTTTTTTTGATTGGTTTACAAAAATAAGAGTTGTAGTTTTCTGGTTTATACAATGATAATTTTGTTCTCTTAGTAGATAGTTCTTTCCGTTCTTCACTTGTAAGGTGAGGGCTTTTTAAGTTTTCGATGAGCTCTTGCATATAATGAAACTGTGAATGTTCTGGATGATAAATACAAAATGGTGTTTCGGTATAGTTACTTGCTGCAGCGCCTGCTACGACTAATGATTGTAAGGAATTTGGATATGTAATCGCATATAAAAGTCCAAGCATACCACCTGTTGAATGACCAGTGAAATGCCATGTTGGGAGTTGTAAAGCTTCCCGTATTGCTTCTAAATCGTGAACCGTTTCAATCATACTTAATTCGTTTTCTGACTGGGTGGTTACAGAGCTACCAGTATCTCGTAAATTAATGAGAAATACACGATGCGTAGCAGTGAAAACATCTGCAAAGTAATCACCAGTTTCATTAAATTGTGAATAGTGATGTGTAATACAAAGCGGTTCGCCATTTCCTTTTGTAAAGAGTTCAAATGTGCCGCGTTTTGTGGGGATCATTTGTTGTGTCCACATAATATCACGTCCTTTTTTCATAAAAGTTGGACCGGTTAATTATTAAATAAAATATATCGGCGCAACTCGAAACATATCGACTTACCGACAGTAGTCGACAATAAATAAAAGGAGGCTATTCAAAAACGAGCCTCCTTTTCGTTTAGTACAAAGATTTTGTCATATTATTCCGAATAATTTCAAGGGATTTCGCTACAGTTAATGCATTCTTTTCTTCAATTTCTGGTTTACGGGGGATAGGTTTATACATGTTGTCTGGATCTTCCCATGTGAGGGGAAGTTCTGTTTCGGCTTGTCCTTTCCAAGCGTCAATCCATTCTGGAGGGAGATAACCCGAGATGTTTTGGATGTTGTTCATTTCGAGCCAAATAAGTGCCCAAGCTCTTGGTACGACGCGCCAATGGTCATAGCCACCGCCGCCGACAGCGATCCAGCGACCGTCGCAATATTCATTAGCAATTTCACGAGCGAGCTTCGGTATTTCGCGGTAAATATTCATGGTTGCACAAAGGTGTGTAAGTGGGTCGTAGTAATGTGCGTCGGCACCATTTTGCGTTAAAATAATATCCGGTTTAAAGTACGCTGCAACTTCTTTTACAACTGTTCGATATGATTTTAGAAAGGATTCATCTTCTGTAAAAGCATCCAGTGGAACGTTAAAAGAATAACTATAACCATTACCTTGTCCACGTTCGTTTACAGCGCCAGTTCCAGGGAATAAATAGCGACCAGTTTCATGTAATGAAATGGTGCATACGTTAGGATCATCATAAAACGACCACTGCACGCCATCACCGTGATGAGCGTCTGTATCAATATATAAGACGCGTAAACCGTATTTCTTCTGAATATACTTCATTGCGATGGAGCTATCGTTATAAATACAAAAACCAGATGCCTTGCCACGGAAGCCGTGATGTAAGCCTCCACCTAAGTTAAGTGCGTGTTTTACTTTTCCGGAAAGAACAGCATCGACAGCTGTTAACGTACCGCCAACGAGCAATGCGCTTGCTTCGTGCATATTTGGGAACATCGGTGTATCTTCTGTTCCTAGTCCATATGTCATCGCAATTGATTTTTCTAACTTTCCTTCTCCAGCACGTTTTACCGCATTTATGTACTCCTCTGTATGAACGTAGGCAATCTCTTCATCTGTAGCCATCCGTGGTGAGATGATTTGAGAGGGAGAGATGAAACCACCCTTTTGTAATAAATCATACGTAAGTGTGACGCGCAGTTGGTTAAAAGGATGATCAGGGCTAAATGAATAGCCCCGAAAGTCATCCGAATAAATAAACGCGCTACTCATGCTTGCATCCCCATGATGTTCGGCCATAATACGCGATAGCCTTCTGCTTCAAGTGCATCAATCACTTTTAGAGGATTCATCGTTTGAATGCGGAAAACAAGTACTTTATCATTCTCATCTTTTGCTGGGTAGACGAGAACGCTCACGATATTTATTTGTAAATCACTAAAAATAGCAACGACTTTTCCAAGAATACCAGGTTCATTTTTTACTTGAATTTCAATTTGTGAACTCGGTTGATGTGCTCCTGTTAATTTTACTAACGTGTGCAGTACTGTAGATTCTGAGATTATTCCAACTAACTTCCCAGCTTTTGTAACAGGAAGACAGCCAATTTTATTTTCAAAAAATAAAGTAGCAATTTCCTCAACGAAATCGAGAGGGTGGCAAGTCATTACAGGATGTTTCATAATAAGTTCAAGCGGTTGCTGTAGCATATCGAGTGAAACTTGTTCATCTAGAATAGACGGACTTGCATCTCTTACATCCCGATCAGAAATAATGCCTACGACGTGATTATTTTGATCGACAATTGGAATGTGCCGAATTCCTTTCGTGCGAATCGTTCGGATTGCTGTTTCGATTGTATCGTTTGGATGTAGTGTAACTACATTTTGATTCATAATTTCTTCTACAATCATTCCAGTTGCCCCCTTTATTAATACATAAAACGATTGTGAAAACGTAGACGATCAAAAGCTTGAATAGAATCCGTATCAACGCGTTTACCGATGCGGACCATTAAACAGTTGGCGGGATGTGAACAAATTTCAGGATCGTCTGTAGCCATCCATTGTAACCCGCCGGCATTCATCATCTTTTCCATTACTTTTCGGTATTCCCAAACATTTAATCCTGTTTGTTTCAAATCCCAGTGCCAATAATATTCAGTCGTCAATATAATGTAATCTTCCATATAATCGTCCATCATAGAAACCTCTAGTAAGTTCTTTCCGACAGAACTCCCGCGGAAGGCTGGAACTACTTCAATTGCCCCAAGCTCAATTAAGTTTTCTATTTTTCCTTCTGACCATCGTTCAAGTGGATCAGGATATAAATATGTAACATATCCAACAATCATCTGGTCATGTCTAGCAATAATGAGTCGAGCTTCTGGTAATTTAGAAATTTCGACAATTGCTTTATATTGCTGTTCAGCAGGACGAAATGCAACTAAATCTGGATGAAATTCATACATTTCAAGATTATGTGTAGAGACAGGACCTTCAATAATTAAAGTGCCTTTCGCTGTTTTTAAGTTTCTAGCATTGTATATTTTTTTATGAATCAATGTATTGCTCACCACCTTGAGGGTTTGTGAATCTATTAATATCGTACTTTATAATATATGCGATGTGAATCGAATTTTGTCATTAAAAATTTGTCTAAAAACCAACAAATATACTGAAAATTTTAAATAATATCATTATAATAGATAATAGAATACATAGGAGGGGGATGTAAAGTATGAAAGTAGAAACGCTTCCTGTCATTAAAGGAGAAAATAATTTGCCGAATTATGATGAGGCATACGCGAATTTTAACTGGGAAGAGGTTAATAAAAACTTTACTTGGAATGAAACAGGTCGAGTAAATATGGCGTATGAGGCAATTGATAAGCATGCGAAATCCGATCGAAAGAATAAAGTAGCTCTTTATTATCAAGATGGATCGCGAAAAGAGAAATATACATTTAAGGAAATGAAGGATTTTTCTAATAAAGCAGGAAATGTCCTGAAAAATTATGGCGATGTAGAAAAAGGCGATCGCGTTTTTATTTTTATGCCACGTTCTCCAGAATTATATTTCGCACTTTTAGGTGCAGTGAAATTAGGAGCAATTGTTGGACCGTTATTTGAAGCATTTATGGAAGGTGCGGTTCGCGATCGTTTAGAAGATAGTGAAGCGAAGGTGTTAATTACAACGCCTGAGTTATTAGAGCGTGTACCATTAAATGATTTACCTGCTTTAAAAACAGTTTTTCTTGTTGGAGATAATGTAGAAGAAGGCGGTAAAACGGTAGCGTTCAATCCTTTATTTGAACAAGCTTCAAAAGAATTACATATTGAATGGTTAGGCCGTGAAGATGGTTTAATTCTTCACTATACGTCTGGTTCTACTGGTAAGCCAAAAGGTGTGCTTCATGCGCAAAATGCAATGGTTCAGCACTATCAAACGGCGAAATGGGTATTAGATTTAAAAGAAGACGATGTATATTGGTGCACAGCTGATCCAGGCTGGGTAACGGGAACTGCTTACGGTATTTTCGCACCGTGGTTAGTTGGAGCGTCAAATGTTATTTTAGGTGGGCGATTTAGTCCGGAAGCTTGGTATGAAGCACTGCAAGATTACGGTGTAACAGTTTGGTATAGTGCACCGACAGCGTTCCGTATGTTAATGGGAGCTGGACAAGACGCAATTAAAAAATATGACTTATCACAAGTTCGTCACGTATTAAGCGTTGGTGAGCCGTTAAATCCAGAAGTAATTCGCTGGGGTATGAATGCATTTGGACTTCGTATTCATGATACGTGGTGGATGACAGAAACAGGTGGACAAGTTATTTGTAACTACCCTTGTATGGAAATCCGTCCAGGTTCAATGGGTAAACCCATTCCAGGTGTAAAAGCAGCGATTGTTGATAATGAAGGAAATGAAGTTCCTCCATACACAATGGGTAACTTAGCAATTGCGAAAGGTTGGCCATCTATGATGCGCGGGATCTGGAATAACCAGCAAAAGTATGAATCTTATTTCATGCCGGGAGATTGGTACGTATCAGGTGACTCTGCCTATATGGATGAAGATGGATACTTCTGGTTCCAAGGACGTATTGACGATGTAATTATGACGTCAGGTGAGCGCGTTGGTCCGTTTGAAGTAGAAAGTAAATTAATCGAGCATGCTGCTGTTGCAGAAGCAGGTGTAATTGGTATTCCTGATCCAGTGCGTGGCGAAATTATTAAAGCATTTATCGCACTTCGAGCAGGATACGAACCATCTGATGAATTAAAAGAAGAAATTCGTCAATTTGTAAAGAAAGGCCTAGCAGCTCATGCAGCGCCACGACAAATTGAATTTAGAGATAAATTACCGAAAACGAGAAGTGGTAAAATTATGCGCCGCGTATTAAAAGCGTGGGAGCTGAATTTACCAACAGGTGACTTATCAACGATGGAAGATTAAGAGAGGAAGGTCTGAACGAAAAAATGTTCAGGCCTTTTTTTATGTTATTATTAACTTATATATATAAGTTAACGGGGGTAGTATGATGAAAACAGAAAAAGAAAAGATGATACTAGGAGAAATGTATATACCGGCTGATCCAGTTTTAGTACAAGAAAGAGAGCAAGCACGTATATTAACGAGAAAATTAAATGATACGCCAGAAGAGCAATTGAAAGAGCGTAGCGAAATCATAAAAGAATTATTCGGAACGACAGGAGATAATATTCATCTTGAATCTTCTTTTAGATGTGATTACGGCTATAACATTCACGTTGGCGAAAAGTTTTACGCGAACTTTGACTGTACAATTTTAGACGTATGCCCGGTGACGATCGGAGTGAATTGTATGTTAGCTCCAGGTGTTCACATTTATACAGCAACGCACCCACTCAATCCAATTGAGCGTATAAGCGGATCAGAATACGGAAAACCAGTTACAATTGGCGATAACGTATGGATTGGCGGAAGAGCAATTATTAATCCAGGTGTAACAATTGGAGACAATGCGGTGATCGCATCTGGTGCTGTCGTAACGAAAGATGTGCCTAATAATGTAGTAGTTGGCGGGAATCCTGCAAAGATTATAAAAAAACTAAAATAATATTTGAACGAAGTGCCTTCCTCGTCTGTATACATTTATGAAAGAATAGATGAGGGAGGCTTTTATATGTCTAATAAATTACTTCTTACTTTTGCTTTAATTGGGATTATAGTTGTATTTTCTTGTGGTCTTTTCTTACCGATACCAATTGGATATAGAGTATCAATGCTTACAGCTGGAGTTATAATGGGTGTTATGTTTTCAATCATTATTCCATTTGATAGAAAACATATAGTACGAAAAAAAGGGAATAAAATCGATTTTACAAAAACAAAAGTTTATTTTCGCTGGAATGTATTTGATACGATTTCTGTTTGTCTGGCATTGTATGCATGCATATGTGTGCAAGCGTTAAATACTTTAGTTGCAATGGGATTTACGATTCAAAACCCATATGTGCAATTTTTTACAAATCAATCACAATTGTGGATTTTTATTGCGATTGCATATTTAATTTCCCGTATTTCATTAACGTTAAAAGGAATAAAGGAGATCAAAAATCATGGCGCAGATTGGGATTGAGGAGGAGCTCATGCTTGCGTATCAAAGTGGAGATAAACAAGCGGGAGAAAGACTATATGTTTTAATCAAACCAGCGCTATACACATTTTTATATCGATTTAACCGAGATGAACAATTAAGTATCGATCTTGTGCAAGATACGTTTTTGACGCTAGAGCGTAAGAAACATATGTATGAACTTGAAAAAGGTAAAATAAAAACGTATTTATTTCAAATTGGTTATCGTCTTATGATTAATAAGTTAAATAGGAGAAAAAAGTGGCGTACGCTTTTGCCATTTTTAGTGCCGATTCCGGAAAAAGAATTTTCTCACGAAGATCGGCTTACAGTAAGAGAAGCAATTTTGAAAGTTCCAGAAGAGCAAAGAGCGGTCCTAATCCTTTCTTATTATCATGACATGCAGCAAAAAGAAATTGCAGAGATATTAAACATTCCGATTGGAACAGTGAAATCGAGACTCTATAACGGGATAAAGAAATTGAAACAATTGCTGGAGGTGGATGAAATTGAGCGAAAATCTCTTTAAAAGTGAATATAAATTAAAGCAACATTTAGATAGTGATCATGTAGAAATACCAGACTTTCCAAAAACGGTAAGTCAATTCGATCGATTAATCGGGTTTCTTGGTTCTCCAGCGAAAGATCCTGTGGAGGCGACCATTGGGAATGATTTATCGGTTGTGTTTCATGTATCGTTATTAGTTGGGGTTCCAATTCTTTCTCTTATTACGATACTCTTTATGGCGTTGTAAAGGATTGGCAAGGAGGGAAACCTGACCTCTATTTGACACGCCTATATAAATGATGGTATAAAGAAAAGTATATGAATAATTGAGCGTGGAAAGGGAGAAGTAGTGATCATTTCCCTGTTTTAGAGAGCTGATGGCCGGTGAAAATCAGCACATAGATGATCGCGAATTACGCCCCTAGAGCATCTTTTTTCGATTGAATTGTATTCAAAAGGGAAAAGACGGTGCTAAGCCGTTATGTAAATAAGGTGGTAGGCTTTTTTGCCTGCAACTAGGGTGGTAACGCGATAATCAAAATCGTCCCTTATTTGAAGGGGCGATTTTTTTATGTTTTCAACCTTCACGCCAGTAATGAACTTAAAGGAGAGTATGTAGGATATGGGTATTTTACAAGATCTTGAATTTCGCGGTCTAATTAATCAGCAAACAGATGCTGAGGGCCTTGAGCAATTATTAGAAAAAGAAAGCGTTAAATTATACTGTGGTTTCGACCCGACAGCGGATAGTTTACATATTGGTCATATGTTACCAGTATTAATGTTACGTCGTTTCCAATTAGCTGGCCACCAACCAATCGCACTTGTTGGCGGTGGTACTGGTATGATCGGTGACCCGAGTGGTAAAAAAGCAGAACGTACATTAAATACGAAAGATACAGTTGCTTACTACACAGAAAGCATTAAAAACCAACTTTCAAACTTCTTAGAGTTTGAAAACGTGGACAACCCAGCAACGATGGCTAACAACTATGACTGGCTTGGTAGCTTAGATGTAATTTCATTCTTACGCGATATCGGTAAAAACTTCGGTTTAAACTATATGTTAGCAAAAGATACAGTAGCATCTCGTTTAGAAACTGGTATTTCATTCACTGAGTTCAGTTACATGATTTTACAATCATACGACTTCTTAAACTTATACCAACAACATAATTGCCGTCTGCAAATCGGTGGTAGTGACCAATGGGGTAACATTACAGCTGGTCTTGAATTAATTCGTAAATCAGAGGAAGATGCGAAAGCATTCGGTTTAACAATTCCACTTGTTACAAAATCTGACGGTACGAAGTTTGGTAAAACAGAAGGCGGCGCAATTTGGTTAGACCCAGAGAAAACAACTCCTTACGAGTTCTACCAATTCTGGATTAACACAGATGACCGCGACGTTGTTAAATACTTAAAATACTTCACATTCTTATCTCATGAAGAAATTCTTGAGCTTGAAAAGCAAGTAGCTGAAGCACCAGAAAAACGTGCAGCACAAAAAGCATTAGGTTCTGAAATGACAAAACTTGTTCACGGCGAAGAAGCATTAGAGCAAGCGATTAAAATTTCAGCTGCACTATTCAGCGGTTCTGTAGCAGAACTAACTGCAAGCGAAATTGAACAAGGATTCAAAGACGTACCATCTGTAGAACGTACTGCAGAAGATACAGTATTAATCGACTTACTTGTAGAAAGCAAAATCTCTCCATCAAAACGTCAAGCACGTGAAGATGTAACGAACGGCGCAATCTACGTAAACGGTGAGCGTACACAAGCGTTAGACTACGTTGTAACAGAAAACGACCGCATCGAAGGTAAATTTACAATCATTCGCCGCGGTAAAAAGAAATATTTCTTAATTCGTTACTAATAAATAAAAAGCTTTGGGGAAATTCCTCAAAGCTTTTTTTGTTTTAATCTCCTTTTCGAGTTCATACGGAAATCACATGTAAGCGGTATGATAAACGTATAACAATTAGAAAGGAGTGGTAAAACGAAATGTCACTAGAAGCGTTGATTATTTTTTCTTTGCTAAACGCGGGTCAACTTGCAGAGAATTCGAAGGTTGATATACATAAAGAGCAGAAAGATGCTTATGTATATGTTCAAAAAAAGGAAAATAAATAACTTTAATATATATAAATAAAAGCTACTCGAAGTAACTGTTTTGGTGTCTTCGGTAGCTTTTTTGTATGCATAGGATTCAAATTTAGTAAGTGAGCTATTTAATAGAGGGTTTGTAGAAGAAAAAAATATAATTAATGTGAACTGATAAATTGATAAAAATAAATCGTTATAAACAGGAGGATTTGTATGGAACATAGTGAGGCATCTCAAAGATTGTTACTTTCAGATTGCATGGATTCTATAATTACTATCCAAAAGTTAGGGATAGATGAACAGTTTACCCCGATAGGTTATGATAATCTATTTAGTCATAAAACAAGTAGTGACTCCTAAAGGGAACGTTTAGATAATTTAGTGTATAAAATCAAAGAAAGGTTTATCATGATATTAATATTTTCCTTTATTAAAAACAGCCGTTTCAAGTATTGACTTGAGAAGGCTGTTTTTTTGATTTAATCTTTTAAGTCCCCCTGTCAAAAAATAAAATTTGTCCTCTGGGGAGGATAGGTAGCGTAGGGGCACATCAATAGTTGCACTATTTTTAAAAAAATGAAAGGGTGGTGAAATGTCTACGAAACTCTATAAGTATTACATAATAAAAGCCACAACTCATGAAAAGACCTTCTAATATATTGTTAGTTTATTTGATTAATATTCTTTGTCCACTTTTCGTAACTCTGACTGTGTAAGTCCATATGTCTATGTTGTACAACCTGCTAACAACATAACAGGAATAGCTAAGGCTAATAGTTTACGTTTCATTGACATATACCCCTTTGTGTTATTTCTTTTTACTTAGTTCTTTTGTTGCTTTGTCTACTAACTCAGAAGCTTCGTCTAAATCCTGTTTAGCGAATTCAATTGTATCTTTATCATCCTTTTCTAAACCTGCCTGTATGTTTTCTACCCCTGATTTCGAGAATAACATTGCTTTACTTATGTTTATCGGTGCTTTATTGTCTTCAGCTAACTTATAATCTAATTTATCAATCTTATCAATTAATTCGAAATAAGGTTTCGATAACTCTTTTAACTTTTCAGCCTTCTTCTTATTAGATTTTCTGCTATCTATAAGGTCTTTTATTTCTTCCGTTTGTTCAGTGTAATCTTTAAGTAAGTATGTTGCATTCTTACTATAGTCTTCTTTCTTGTTTTCTTTAACAGAAGCTTCCATTACTTCGTCTTTCTTTTTATCGTTTGACTCACAACCTACCCCTGTTATTAACAACATTGGAATCGCTAAAGTTAATAGTTTACGTTTCATTTTTTCATACCCCTTTAGTATTTATTATTCTGCTTCACTTACACTTTGTATTTCCGCAAGACCTTGTGCGATACTCGCAGCTAGTTAAAGTGCTGTACTATAGTTATCACTAGATGTTTGATTAAATTCATATAGGTGTTCTAACTTTTCTTTCAGTTTTACCTCTCATGACTGCAAAAAGATTTGCCATAGCGTCCAGACCTGAGATTGGCATAGCTTGATCGATTGTTTCCGTACTTGCTATCATTCGATCGATTTCTCGAATTTGTTCTAATATCTCCTGTTCGATAACATCTGTAGAAGCTACCTGTGATTGAAAGCCTCTTGGAAAAGCATCATTTTGAAGGATTAATTCTTCGCATAAGTAAATGCTTCTTTGTGCTAACGGACGAAAGGTTTGTAAGAAATATGCTTTTGCACCGCTATATGTTTGTCCTTGTAGAACAGTATCCAATGCAAAAGCGTCAATAGAATGAATAATTTGTTCCATACCTTGAATAGTAGCGATACATAAAGAGTTCATACTTTCTGTTTAAGCTTGTACTTCACCGAGATGCATATTTAAAGACACGAACTTTCCCTCCCCTTACAAGAAAATAATACCAATTTAAGGGAGGGGTTGTAAACGGAATATTCTAATGATTTAACGATTAAAGAGGTACTCGTTTATTAAGTTTTTTAATCTCATTCGGATGCTCGAGTGATGAAGAGGTTTTTAAGGTTGAATGTAAATAGAAAAGGGAAGATATAGATTATGTGCAAATAAATACGTTGTAAAAATAATGTTAAGAAAAGGAGAGTACAGCAAAGAAAAATGAGTTATGGGATAGAATGTAGTGTTTTTAAGTGTTAGAAGAAGGGGGAGGTTTTTATTAATGTGGATAAAAAATGGATGGAATTCTAGAGAGGGGGTTAAGTTTTATTAACTATAGACTTGCAGTTCTTTTTTATTTTGTTACATTGGTCTGTTTCTATGCATATAATCGGGTTATATTCAATAAAAAAAGCCCAGGCTCCTTGATAAACAAGGTTCCTAAGGCTTTTAATACTACTCTTTGCAGAGTACCGAGATTAACGAGAGTAGAACTCTACGATTAATGCTTCGTTGATTTCAGCTGGTAACTCAGCACGCTCAGCGTGACGAGTGTAAGTAGCTTCTAATTTGTCAGCATCGAAAGTTAAGTATTCTGGTACGAAGTTGTTAACTTCGATCGCTTCTTTAACAACAACAAGGCTGTTAGATTTTTCGCGAACGCTGATAGTTTGGTTAGGTTTTACACGGTAAGATGGGATATCTACGCGAGCGCCATCAACCATGATGTGACCGTGGTTTACTAATTGGCGAGCTGCACGACGAGTGCGAGCTAAGCCCATACGGTAAACTAAGTTGTCAAGACGAGCTTCAAGAAGGATCATGAAGTTTTCGCCGTGCTTACCAGGCATTTTACCTGCTTGGTCAAATGTGCGACGGAATTGACGCTCAGTCATGCCGTACATGTGACGAAGTTTTTGTTTCTCTTGTAATTGTAAACCGTATTCTGAAAGTTTCTTACGTTGGTTAGGACCGTGAGGACCTGGTGCGTAAGGGCGTTTTTCTAATTCTTTTCCTGTGCCGCTTAGAGAGATTCCAAGACGACGAGACAGTTTCCAAGCTGGACCTGTATAACGAGCCATAGTTGACTCCTCCTTTAAAAATGTTTTTATTTACGTAAAATAAAAACAGACGTAATCGATATTTACGGGCATTTTGTTTTCATGTACCTTCGCTCCAGCAGCAGGGAGTTACGAGATACACCTCCGTAGAGGAACAAAATACAAACGATAAACTCACATTACAAGGCTGCCTTTTTATTTTACACAAACGCTATTATATCTTTTACCCAGAGTTTCGTCAAGCGAGTACGTTTTTGTTTTATGCATATAAATTTTGGAAATTAATATAAGAAGGAATTTAAAACAATATAACAGAAGAGATAGAAACACAAATAAAACGCTTACATAAAATGTAGTAAAAACGTTCATCAGTTTTTATTGGTGAATATGCGGGATAAAAACATAAAGGGGATGTTTTTATGAAAAAGAAGCATATGGAGACAGCGTTAATTCATCACGGTTATACACCTGAGGAACATAAAGGAAGTTTAACACCACCTTTATTTCAAACTTCTACATTTACATTTGAGACTGCGCAGCAAGGAGAGGCGAGTTTTGCGGGAGTGGATCCATCTTATATTTACTCACGGCTTGGAAATCCAACTGTGAAATTATTTGAAGAACGTATGGCGGTGTTAGAAGGAGGAGAAGAGGCACTTGCCTTCGGATCTGGTATGGCAGCTATTTCAGCAACTTTAATTGGTTTTTTAAAGGCTGGAGATCATATTATTTGTTCAAACGGATTATATGGGTGTACGTACGGTTTTTTAGAAGTGTTAGAAGAAAAATTTATGATTACGCATTCGTTTTGTGACATGGAGACAGAGGCTAATATTGAAAATAAAATTCGTTCGAATACAAAGCTTATTTTCGTTGAAACACCGATTAATCCAACAATGAAATTAATCGATTTAAAACAAGTGATTCAGGTTGCGAAGCAAAATGGCTTACTTGTCATTGTTGATAATACGTTTTGTTCGCCTTATTTACAAAGACCGCTTGAGCTTGGCTGTGACGCTGTTGTGCATAGTGCGACAAAATATATTGGTGGCCATGGTGACGTTGTAGCGGGTGTAACGATTTGTAAAACGAAAGCGTTAGCTGAAAAGATTCGCCCGATGCGAAAAGATATCGGCGGTATTATGGCGCCGTTTGATGCGTGGTTATTATTACGCGGGTTAAAGACGTTAGCAGTAAGAATGGATCGTCATTGTGATAATGCAGAAAAAATTGTATCGTTCTTAAGAAAACATGATGTGGTAGAAGATGTTTGGTATCCAGAAGGGGAGTTAGCATCTCGTCAAATGAAACGCGGGGGCGGTGTTATTTCTTTTTCAGTAAAAGGCGGAAAAGAAGAGACGCAAGCGTTTATTAATGATCTTCACTTTATTACAATTGCGGTAAGTTTAGGCGATACAGAAACATTAATTCAGCATCCAGCAACGATGACGCACGCTGCGATTCCGGCTGAACTAAGAAAAGAAATGGGCATTTTCGATAATTTAATACGCTTATCGGTCGGTTTAGAATCGTGGGAGGATATCGTTTCTGATTTAGAGCAGGCATTAAAGAAAATATCTACTGTTAATCAATAAAAAAAGAGTGAGCTATCGGTTTTGTACAGGACGTACTAAGTCGATAACTCGCTCTTTTCTTTTTACATATGTTTTAGGAGTGTCTCCACAAACTTTTCTAAATAGTGCTGATCTACTTCATCAAAACGATTTTTTTCAGGACTATCAATGTCAAGTACACCAATGACAGCTCCTTCTTTCACAATCGGTACAACGATTTCCGAATTAGAAGCACTATCGCAAGCGATGTGACCTGGGAATTGGTGAACGTCCGCTACAAGCTGAGTTGTTTTCGTTTCAGCTGCTACGCCGCAAACGCCTCGTCCAAATGGAATGCGTACGCAAGCAGGCATTCCTTGGAACGGTCCAAGGACAAGCTGATTTCCTTCTGTTACATAAAAGCCAACCCAATTAACGCGATCTAAAAATTGGTTTAATAATGCGGACGCATTTGATAAGTTTGCGACTACGTTTGATTCGCCAGTTAATAACGCATCCAGTTGTTTAATTACTGTCTCATATTGCTGCACGCGAGATCCTGCATAACTTTCTTTAGTAAACATGGAAACAGCTCCTTTTTTATCGAGATGTGTAAAATATTAGCAAAATACGATGTATTTCACATGACTTTGTCGATAGAAAATTAAAGGAATTTGTCTTAAAAGTCAAGAAATTTAAACTATAGCTGTTCATTGAGAGGAAGTGAGCGCATGAAGCAGACGAAACAAAAAGTAATTGATGCGGCAATATCGTTGTTTAATACGAAAGGTTATGATGGAACGTCGGTGCGAGACATTGCAAAGCGAGCGGATGTGAATGTAGCGAATATTTCATATTATTTTGCTGGGAAGCAAGGTTTATTAGAACAGCTTATTACTGATTTTTTAGAAGGGTATATTCATGTGATTGAAATTTCGTTTGAACAGAGAGAGTATTTGTCGGCTAAAGATGTGATGGTGCAAATGGTGCGTGGGATGTTACGATATCAATTTGAAAATAGAGAACTAACACGTTTCTTCTACCGAGAGCTTTCGCTTGATACGACATTAATTCGTGAAGTGATGACCGTTTATTTTTCTAAAGAAAGATATTATATAGAGCAAATTATTAGGCAAGGACAAATAAAACAAGAATTTCAGAAAGTATCATTTACAATGTTTATGACGCAATTAAAAGGCATGATAAATATGCCGTTTTTATATCCACAATATATATCAGAAGTACTGCATTCTTTCCCGTCTGAGACATTTTTCATAGAAATGTACACGAAAGAGATTGAGCAATGGATGGAACAAGCATTATGTAAAGCGAATATGTACCATGAATGGCCAAGAGCTGTTCATATGTGAAGAATCCCCACCTAACGAACTGAGGTGGGGAGTTTTATGTTTATTTTTCTTTGCCATAAATTGTTACATAATAGCGCGATAATTGTTAACGTTGCTCCAGCGATTTCAATTTTATCGACTGTATAACCTCGAAAGATAGAACCGATCAGTGCAAGAATAGGAACTAAATTCATAAATAATATGCCGTTAATAGATGAAATATAGCGATTTCCCATATTCCAGCAAAATACAGCGATAACTCCTGCGATAATCGACATATAAAAGAGCTCAAAACGAACGCTCACAACTTTACGCAGTGACGGCATAGTAACTATATTTGTGTACGTTAAGAAAGTAACAATAACGATGAGTGAAATGGAGCCAAATAAACAAGTTAATGTCGTGTACCTAAGTGGTGACCAGGATTGAAAACGAGCACCTCCGTTTGTATAAATGACCCAGCAAGTAACGCCGCATAGCATTAATATGTTTGTCGATAAGTGGCTTGCAGCTCCAAATAATAAGTGAATATTTCCTTTTGAAATGACAAGCATCACACCAAGTAATGCAACGAACATACAAAGAAATGTGTAGTTTTGTGGGCGACGATTTTTCGTTACCCATTGCAGTGATAAGGCGATCAGTGGCATAAGAGACTGAATCATAGCTGCATGAATTGCTCCGGAAGGTCCAGCAAGTTGTTGTCCGTAGAAAACGAGAAAACCATATCCTGCGAAACCGACTGTCCCGTAAAAGAACAGAGAAAGTGTTCTTTTTTCTAAGCGGAGTGAAGTCTTCCCTTCAGTAATTAATAGCAAAATAAGAAAAATAATAGCTGCTGATCCATAGCGAATCGTTGTGAAGAAGAACGGATCGATAAATTGCAGAGCATTTGCCATTACAGGAAACATAAATCCCCAGGCAGTGACGGCGAGTAAGCATAGAAAGGATCCGAGTAGCATTTGTTTTTTGTTCAAGAGTATCTTTCCCCTTTGCATTTCGTTATAGTAAGTTGATGAAATAAGTATAAAGAGTAATTGTTTATAGGAGGAAATATCGATTTCTTATAACGGTTATAACTTTTTGTTAGAGGTGTGTACGATGGATTTGGAGGCAGTACGATCGTTTATCGAAGTGAAGCATACGCGAAGTTTATCAAAGGCAAGTAAAATTTTACATATATCTCAACCAGCGCTTAGTAAGCAAATTCAAAAGTTAGAAGCGGATTTAGAGGTTACTTTACTTAAGCGTTCTGCGCAAGGAGTGGAGTTAACGGAGGCAGGAGAGTTATTTATAAAAAGAATGCTACCGATTTTGGAACAAATAAATGAAGTGAAAACAGAAATGAGGGGGTATCAAGAGAACCGAAAGTTTTCAATTGGTATACTACCGAGTTTAGCAGAGCATTACATATTAGAGTGTAAAGATGTATTAGGTGATGAGTTCGAAGTAGAGTGGCAAATCGGACATACGGAAGTATTAAGAGATTTATTTAAAGCGCGGGAGATCGACGCGATGTTCATCGATTCAGTAGTAGAAGGTGCTACGTATATAAAAGAAGTGCAACAAGAGAAAATTGTTTGTGTCATTTCAAATAATCATCCGTATAAAGAGAAGAAAGTCATTCAAATAGAAGAGCTGCAAAATGAAAAATTAATTGTATATCCAGAAATATGCGATGTAAGGAAAATGATTATGAACATGTTTCATGAGATAGGTGTAAAACCAACTATAGCTGTGGAAACATCTTACGCAGAACCGATGCTTGCAATGGTAAAAGCTGGCCTTGGCATTACTTTACTTCCAGAAAGGGCAGTAGAGCAGTCTGTAAGGCAGGGAAATGTACATGGAATTTCTGTTGAACCACCACTCATGCGGAAAATTTATTTCGTATCTCATACGAAAGATTGTTTGTTATTACAATCATTTGAGGATAGGTAGTGAGGTAGGCGGAATATTGAGAAAGATTACAATCGCATTGAAAGAAACATGAAATTTTAAAAAAAACTAGGTCAAAAACAAGCCATTACATGGTATGATTAGTACATTGTTAGTTGTTAAATATAGGGGAATTCCCTTTTTATACATAATGCCTTCCATTTCATAAACGGAACGGACAAAAAAAGAGATATAACTAGGAGGCTTTTTTGCATGGATTCTATCCTGACGATCGTTATCATTGTAGTAAGCTCTATTCTAGTGCTGCTCATGATAGAGCTTGTGATAAGAAATCGTTCATATAAAGATATTGAAGCACTGGAGCAGTGGAAACAAGAGATAAAAGATAAACCTGTGGCAGATGAACTAAAACGGGTAAAAGATTTAAACATGACGGGTCAAACAGAAGAACTGTTTGGTAAATGGCGTGAAGAATGGGATGAAATTGTATCAACAACCCTTCCGAAAGCTGACAAAGATTTAGCGCAAGCGCGAAAATTCGCCTCGCAATTCTCCTTCCGAAAAGCAAAGCATGCGATGAACGAATCCATAAGTGGTTTAGATGACGCTGATAATCGTATTACAGGTGTTTTAAATGAATTACAGCAATTGTTAGAAAGCCATGAGAAAAATAGCTCGGAAATTGAAGGGTTACGTGATACATATCGTAGTATGAAAAAGAGTGTTCTTGCTCATAGACATATGTATGGGGCAGCAGAGCAGAAAATCGAAGAGATGCTAGACGCTGAATCTAATAAATTTAAAAGTTTTGAAGAAGCAACAGATAATGGTGACTACTTAAAAGCGAGAGAAATTGTTATTAGTTTAGAAGAAGGTTTAGCTGGTTTAGAAATCATTATTCACCAAATTCCAGATTTATTAGTAGAGTGTCAAGCGACGCTACCAGTTCAACTGGAAGATTTATTACAGGGTCATAATGATATGGTAAGACAAGGTTATGTATTAGAGTATTTGGAAGTCCCTAAAGAAGTTCGTGATATGACGACACAACTAAACACATGTTTAATGGATATACAGGAGCTTCATATAACAGAAGCGGCTGAAAAAGTGGAAGACTTAAAAACTCGTTTAGATGGTTTCTATGATCAACTTGAGCAAGAGGTGCATGCGAGACATTATGTGGAGCAAAAAACACTTTCTGTTTATGAAGACTTAGAAGAAATACGTATCGAAACGATTGAAACGAAAACAGAAACACAACTTGTGAAACAAAGCTATCAATTGCAAGATAAGGATATTGAATCTCAAAAAGTAATTGAAAAGCAAATGCACATTTTAACGAAACGTTTTGAAATGCTACAATTACGCGTTGCTGAACAAGATATTGCCTTCTCTATTATTCGTGAGGAACTAGAAGAGGTTTATGAGCAATGTGAAACGTTAAAAATACTTCATGCAGAATATAAAGAGATGCTGCAAACGATGCGTAAAGAAGAATTTGAAGCGCGTGAGAAGTTACAAGAAATGCGAAATACTATTTTCGAAACGAAACGCTTTATGCAAAAGTCGAATTTGCCAGGTCTTCCAGAGAGTATTATGGAAGATTTAAAAAGAGGGCAAATGGCAATGCAAGCTGTATATGAACAATTAGAAGTGAAGCCGTTAAATATGAACGCTGTAAATAGCAGTTTAGAAGAAGCATACACAACTGTGAACGGTGTAGCTGAAATGACAGAAGAGTTAATTGGACAAGCGTATTTAGTTGAAAAATTAATTCAATACGGTAACCGTTACCGCAGTCATGATGAAAGCCTTGCAGAAAGCTTAAATTATGCGGAGAAATTATTCCGTGAATATCAATACGATGCAGCTTTAGAACAAGCAGCTTCTGTACTAGAGCAACTTGAACCTGGTGTTGTTCAAAAAATAGCTGAATATGTAGACAATGAACAAACCCTTTCATAAAGGGTTTGTTTTTTTGTGTAATTTTGCAGGCGATGTTGCTATAATGAATAGCGGAATACAGTAAGGTTATTCGTTTCAAAATAAAGTGAAACTGTAATCAGTGGGGGGATCTCACTAATTATTATTATTCACTAATCGGGATAAAACGGAACCTTTGCGTAGTCTTAGCGTAATGACACGTATTTATGATATGATTATATGATGTGATAGCGCTGAAAGGGGAAGAACCATGATCTATTTTGATAATAGTGCGACGACGAAGCCATATCCAGAAGCCCTTCAATCGTACGTGACGGTTGCTGGGAAATATTTTGGTAATCCTTCTTCTATTCATTCGCTTGGAGGAGAGGCAGAGCGTCTATTAACACAATCAAGAACGATTGCAGCGCAGCTTCTTCACGTTAAACCTTCTGAAATTATTTTCACATCAGGTGGAACGGAAGGAAACAACCTTGCGATTAAAGGGATAGCGATGAGGAATCGTTCGCGCGGCAAACATATCATTACAACAAATATTGAACACGCGTCTGTGTTTGAGGCATATAAGCAATTAGAAGAACTCGGATTTGATGTAACATATTTACCGGTTAACGAGCATGGTGTTGTATCGGTAGAGGATGTAAAACGAGCACTTCGTGAAGATACGATTCTTGTATCAATTATTCATGTGAACAACGAAACTGGAGCAATTCAGCCCGTTGCTGAAATTGGAACGTTATTATCGAATCATCCGAAAATAAGATTCCATGTAGATCATGTACAAGGGATAGGAAAAGTACCGCTTGATTTATATGCTTCTCATATTGATCTTTGCTCAATATCTGGACATAAATTCCACAGTGTAAAAGGAACGGGTCTTCTTTATATACGTGATGGCGTAAGATTAGATCCGATTTTATCAGGTGGTCAACAAGAGCTTAAGTATCGCTCTGGTACAGAGAATTTACCTGGCATTGTAGCGATGGTGAAAGCACTTCGCATGACAATGGAACAAGTGAAAGAAAAGATAGCTCATTTGCAAGGTTTACAAGCGGAGCTTGTCAGCTTCTTTAAAGAGATGGAAGATGTGACGATTAATACATCGCTTGCATATGCAGCACCGCACATTTTAAATGTATCATTTGTTGGTTTAAAACCAGAAGTAGTCGTTCATGCTTTAGAAGAACACGGTGTATATGTGTCAACGAAATCAGCTTGTTCTTCAAAAGCAAATGAAGTAAGCAGAGTGTTAGTGTCGATGGGAGTGCCGCATGCAGCAGCTGCAAGCGCTATTCGTATTAGTTTGGCACCAGATAACACGATGGAAGAAGTAAAACAATTTGAAGGTATTGTAAAAGAGACAATGCCAAAATTATATGAAGTGATGAGGTAAAGAAATATGATGACATATGAATATATTTTAGTGCGTTACGGAGAAATGACGACAAAAGGTAAGAACCGTTCTAAATTTGTAAGCACATTAAAAGATAACGTGAAGTTCAAACTGAAAAAGTTCCCAAACATTAAAATTGATGCAACGCATGACCGTATGTACATCCAGTTAAACGGTGAAGATCATGAGGCAATCTCTGAAAGGTTGAAAGACGTATTTGGTATTCATAAGTTTAACTTAGCGATGAAAGTACCATCAGAATTAGAAGACATTAAAAAAGGTGCATTAGCAGCTTTCTTACAAGTAAAAGATGATGTGAAAACATTTAAAATTACAGTGCATCGTTCTGATAAGCGCTTCCCAATGAAGACGATGGAGTTACTTCCAGAAATCGGTGGGCACATTTTAGAAAATACAGAGGATATAACAGTAGATGTTCATAATCCAGATGTGAATGTACGTATAGAAATTCGCAGTGGTTATAGTTATATTATGTGTGGTGAGCACATGGGAGCTGGCGGTTTACCAGTTGGCGTTGGTGGAAAAGTAATGGTACTTCTTTCTGGTGGTATTGATAGCCCGGTAGCAGCGTACTTAACGATGAAACGCGGCGTATCTGTGGAAGCAGTTCACTTCCATAGCCCACCTTTCACAAGTGAGCGTGCAAAACAAAAAGTAATCGATTTAGCACAAGGGTTAACGAAATACTGTAAACGTGTAACGCTGCACCTTGTTCCGTTTACAGAAGTGCAAAAAACGATTAATAAAGAAATCCCATCTAGCTATTCAATGACGGTTATGCGCCGTATGATGATGCGTATTACAGAGCAGATTGCTGAGGAGCGTAACGCACTTGCAATTACGACTGGTGAAAGTCTTGGACAAGTAGCAAGCCAAACATTAGATAGCATGCATACGATTAACGAAGTAACAAACTACCCAGTTATTCGTCCGCTTATTACGATGGATAAATTAGAAATTATTAAAATTGCTGAAGAAATCGGCACGTATGATATTTCAATTCGTCCATACGAAGATTGCTGTACAGTATTCACACCAGCTAGCCCGGCGACGAAGCCGAAGCGTGAAAAAGCAAATCGATTTGAAGCGAAATACGATTTCACACCGTTAATCGAAGAAGCTGTAGCGAACAAAGAAACAATGGTATTACAAACGGTTGAAGTAGTGGCGGAAGAAGAAAAATTTGAAGAACTTTTCTAAAACCATAAATTACCATATCTAAAACGTGTATGAAGTCATGTTGTTTATCACACTCTATACTCACAAGGAGGTGATACAACATGTCACGTAGCACAAATAAATTAGCGGTTCCTGGTGCTGAATCAGCATTAGACCAAATGAAATACGAAATCGCTCAAGAGTTTGGTGTTCAACTTGGAGCTGATGCAACAGCTCGCGCTAACGGTTCTGTTGGTGGTGAAATCACTAAACGTCTAGTTTCACTAGCTGAGCAACAATTAGGCGGTTACCAAAAATAATCCCATATGATGGCTTAGAAAGAGCGGGTTCTCTCGCTCTTTCTTTTTGTTGTTCATATTAGTATAAATTCATTTCGACAAAAGCATAAAAAAATTGTCAAAAGAAGAGGGTTCAAAATTTACTGAAAATTCTTTATTATATAAGGGAGGCATAAAGAAAAAGGAGGATGTTTATGAAGAGAGAGGAATTGTTGGCACCACCATCTTATAATTTAGTTTCAGAAATAGAGAAATATACAGACGATAAAGAGAAGCTTGCTTTAATTTGGCAAGATGATAAAGGGAATAGACGAGAAGTTACATATTTTGAATTAATGCAAGGTGCAAATAAAATTGGAAACGCTTTTATAAAAAGTGGCTTACAAAAAGGGGACAAGCTCCTTATTATGATGCCGCGTTTAATTGAAGCGTACATGACGTATATCGCTGCGATTAAAGCAGGATTTGTCGTAATTCCAAGTTCGGAAATGTTGCGTAAAAAAGATATCGAATATCGAATTGGACATGGCGAAGTAAAAGCGATAGTAAGCTATGAGCCGTACATTGGACAGTTTGATGATATAGAAGCAATGGAATCTCTTCAAAAATTCGTCCTGAGCGAGCAGTCAGTAGACGGATGGATCAATTTAAAAACAGCATTAGAAACAGAAAGTGACATGTTAGAAATGGCGAAAACAGATAAAGAAGATATGGTCTTTTTATCTTACACGTCAGGGACGACAGGAAACCCGAAAGGTGTCGTTCATACTCACGCGTGGGCATACGCTCATTTACGTACAAGCGCCCCGAATTGGCTCGGAATTGAAGAGAATGATGTTGTATGGGCAACGGCTAGTCCAGGGTGGCAAAAGTGGATTTGGAGCCCGTTTTTAGCAACTCTCGGTTCAGGGGCAACAGGATTTGTGTACAACGGCAAGTTTGAACCGAAAACGTATTTAAATTTATTAGACGATAATAAGGTGAATGTGCTTTGTTGTACACCGACTGAGTATAGATTAATGGCAAAGGTAGAAGATTTAAGCCAGTACAATTTAGAGGCGTTACATAGCGCTGTATCCGCAGGTGAGCCGTTAAATAGAGAAGTTATTGGAACGTTCCAAAAGCACTTTGATATTACAGTAAGAGACGGCTATGGGCAAACGGAAAATACACTACTTGTTGGTGTAATGAAAGGGATGGATATTAGACCAGGATCAATGGGGAAACCAACGCCAGGTAACCACGTCGATATCGTAAATGAGGAAGGTATTCCAGTTAAAGTAGGCGAAGTTGGTGATATTGCAGTTCACATTGAAACGCCGGCACTCTTTAAACAATATTATAAAGACGATGAGCGTACAGCGATGCAATTCCGCGGTGATTATTATATTACAGGTGATAAAGCGAAGAAAGATGAAGATGGCTACTTCTGGTTTGAAGGGCGTGGTGATGATATCATTATTAGCTCTGGTTATACAATCGGGCCGTTTGAAGTAGAGGATGCGCTTGTAAAACATCCTTACGTAAGAGAATGTGCGGTTGTCGCAAGTCCTGATGAAATTCGCGGAAGTGTCGTGAAGGCATTTATCGTATTAAGAGAGAATATAGAAAAGAACGAAGAAACATTAATTCCAACACTCCAACAACACGTCAAAGAACTCACTGCACCATATAAATACCCTCGCAAAATTGAATTTGTAGATGAACTACCAAAAACGATTTCTGGAAAAATTCGCCGTATTGAACTTAGAAAACAAGAGATGGAGATTCCGTCAAAATAATTTTGAAAACAGTGAAGTAAATAGTTGAATGAAATGCAAAACAATGATAATATAAAAACGAACACAAGTTCGATTTTGTAAACTTAAAAAAGAGGTGTCCGTATGATTTTAGGTATTAATCCGTACTTAGTTTTAGATGGTAGTGGGCAAGAAGCTGTACAGTTTTATAAAGAGGTTTTAGATGCAAAAGTAGAAGTCATGCAAACTTTTGGTGACATGCCTGAAAATCCAGAATACCCGATTCCAGCTGAAGCGAAAGAGCGCGTTTTACACGCTACTTTAAAAGTTGGTAATACGGATCTTATGATTTCTGATACATTCCCAGGTCAAGGGCATGCAATCGGATCTCAAGTAACAATCGCAATTCAAATTAGTAATGCAGAAAAAGCAAAAGAAGTATTCGATAAGTTACAAGAAGGTGGAGAGGTTATCATGCCACTTCAAGAAACATTCTGGAGCCCAGCATACGGACAAGTAAAAGATAAATTTAATATTGAATGGCAAGTTACAACGTCTACTACCGAACAAAAGTAATTTTTAGAAAAGCACCATGTTTTGAAATGGTGCTTTTTTTTATACAATAAAATAAAGGAGATGGGATATATGAGAGAAATTTGGTATGGCGGCACCATTTACACAATGCGAGAAAAGAATGAAAAAGTAGAAGCTATTTATGTTGAAAATGGCATAATCGTTGATGCTGGGAGTAAGGAAGAATTAGAAAGTAGATATTCAAACGTTAAGTTGCAGGACCTAAAAGGAAAAACAATGATTCCGGGTCTCGTTGATAGCCATATGCATCTTATTGGGCATGGGGAGAGATTACTCCGTCTAGATTTATCAAATTGTACATCTTATGGTGAAGTGCTTACTCTTGTTCAGAAGCGAGTGGAAGAAGCACCAAAGGGATCTTGGGTTATTGGAGAAGGGTGGAATGAAAATAACTTTACAGATACGAAAGATGTTCATGCGCGTGATTTAGATGAAATTTCGAAAGAACATCCCATTTTATTAAAGCGAGTTTGTCGTCACGTTACATGGGTGAATTCATACATATTGCAAGAAGCGAACATAACAGAAGCGACGCAAAATCCAAAAGGCGGGAAAATTGGCAGGGATTCATCAAATAAGTTAACAGGACTTTTATATGAACAAGGGCAAGAATTAATTAAACACGTTCAGCCAGAAATTGATGAAGCTTATTTACAAAGAGCTCTGCAAACAGCGATTAAAGATTGTTGGCAATATGGACTTGTTGGCGGGCATACGGAAGATTTAAATTACTATGGTGGCTTTAGAAAAACGCATAATGCGTTTTCTCACGTTATAAAAGAAATGCCATTTAAAGCACATTTGCTCGTTCATCATGAAGTAGCACAAGAACGAAAAGAATATGAAAATGAACATTATATTGAATTTGGGGCAATGAAAATTTTTTCTGACGGTTCTTTTGGCGGAAGAACAGCATTATTAAGTGAACCGTATGAAGATGCGAAGGAAACGAATGGGGTTGCAATTTTCTCACGTGAAGAACTTGCAGAATTAGTGAAGAAAGCACGAGACTTACATATGCCAGTTGCGATTCATACTATCGGTGACTTATCGCTTGAATATGTCATTAATGCACTCGAATTATATCCACCAGCAAAAGGATTACGTGACCGTATTATTCATTGTCAGCTTGCTCGTGAAGAGTTGATTGAAAGAATGAAAAACTTGTCGGCTATTATCGATATACAGCCGGTCTTTCTTTCCTCAGATTTCCCGTCAGTCATTGGAAAACTAGGCGAGCGTCGTCTTCGTTATGCATACGCTTGGAAGACGTTACTGGAAGCAGGATTACGCTGCAACGGTGGGTCTGACGCACCAATTGAACAAGTGAATCCATTTTTAGGCATATATAGCGCTGTTACACGTAGAAGTTTTATTGACGATGTATGCTATATGCCTGAGGAAAGATTAACGGTATATGAGGCTGTTTCTCTATTTACAACAGGAAGTGCCTATGCAATCGGAAAAGAAGCGAAGCGAGGGCAAATTATAAAAGGATATGAAGCAGACTTTACGATATTAGACCGTAATATTTTTGAAATTGAGGCAGAAGAAATGAAAGAAGTACAAGCAGAAATGACCGTAATAGATGGCCAAGTTGTCTATAGAAAAGGTATGTAAAAATATATGAGCGATTATTGAAATATATCGACTTACCGACAAAAATAGCAACTAATAGTTAGAGAAATAAACAACCGCAGAATTATGGAATTCCATAATTCTGCGGTTATTTTAATTCTATAAAAACGTTCTTTGTACTTTTTCCCAGAAAGAGTTGTTTTTTAATTTAACTGTTTTAATTTGTTTATCGCTTAAGCGTACAACAGCTTTTTCCACTTGTTTAATGCTAAGCGCTTCGTTATCCATGCCGATAACAGGATAATCGTTACCGTCTGGTCTTAGTTTTAAAGTTAATGTACGTTCGTGATTTAAAATGAACGGTGAACCGAGCGTACGGTAAGTGTTGTTGTTTAAAGATGCTAGTTCGCTTACTTGGAAACATGGAATAAGTGGGTCAACAACTGCACCATGCAATGATTTATTGTAAGCTGTACTTCCTGTTGGGGTAGAAACTACTAAACCGTCCCCTCTAAATGTTTCGAAGTATAAATCATCAACGTGAACATCTACAACGAATGTTTTAATAATGCTAGAACGTAATGAGAACTCATTTAAACAATAGAAAGATGTACCATGATCTACATCTACCTGAATTGTTGGATATTTGCGCACTTCAATTTCATTTTTTGTAATTTCTTGAAGGGCTGTATCAATGTGATCAATGTGAAAATCGCAGTAGAACGAAGTTTCATCTTTCGTAGAAATCCCTGCGTATAAGCAATCTTCTCTAAAACCAGTTTTACGAACGGCTTGTAAGAAGGTTGCATCATCTCCAACACTGACGATAGCGTTTGCATTTTTTGGATGATCTAATATGGTAAATCCATTCTCTTCTAAAATACGATAGATTGGTTTCATTTTTTCAACGAGCGTTGCTTTGTCATCACCATAAAAGAAAAATAAATTGCGACGATCTGCCATTATGTATCCCTCCACTGCAGTTAAATTTTCTGTTTTTCGTGCTGCATATCATTAGAGTCCGTTCCCTGATGATATGTTCAAATAATATATTTCGATATAAATTGTCAAAATACCTTTTTATTTTTAGAAAAATTTTTATATTCAATCTTATAAAACTCTGTTTAACGATGAATAAACTTGTCGATAATGGGTATGGAGTGAAAGGATGATACGTATGAAGTGGCTCGTAATTGGAATAATAATTCTTCTCCTTTTTATTTTGCTTATACTATTGTCGAAAATATCGCTTAAGGTGACATTTTTATATTCAGAAATGGAAAAGCAATGTTTATTTCAAGTGAAAATATGGATGATTCGATATACATTTGATGTGTTGGAAAGAATTGAAAAACAGCAGAAAAAGACAGGACAGAAAATCGAAAAAGCTGAAGAGGACGGCGGACTAGATAATAAAATTATGGCGCAACTTGACAGTATTGGGGAACTGATAAAAAGGCTTCAAAAAGTTCATACTATCGTTAAAGATTTTCTCAAACGAGTGAAAATCAATGGTTGGAAATGGCATACGCAAATTGGAGCAGGCGACGCAGCTAGTACTGGAATTGTCACTGGATATGCATGGGGGACAAAAGGTATGGCTGCTGGAGTTGTCGGACAATATATGCATATTGTCGATGTACCAGAATTTGAAATTACTCCTGTTTTTCAAGGGAAGGGATTTGCATCAAGATGCGAGTTAACAGCATCTTTTCGTATATTCCGCACTATAAAAACAGCGATGAAATTGCTCATATTTATGAGGCAGCAAAAATCTGGTATGACAGAAAAATCTGTTCAAGCATAGGGGGGATATAGAATGGACCATCCAATTCAAGGTTTAATGACAACAGCAATGCAGCATTTAAAACAAATGACTGATGTAAATACAATTGTTGGTGACCCAATTAAAGCGGCAGATGGAAGTGTAATTCTTACTGTTTCGAAAGTAAGTTTCGGATTTGCTGCTGGTGGAAGTGAATTTGGTAGAGTAGAACATTCAGGCCGTCATCCATTTGGCGGGGGAAGTGGTGGAGGAGTTTCTATTAATCCTGTTGCCTTTCTTGTTATAAATGGAGATGGTGTGAAAGTATTGCACTTAGATAAACAAACACACGTCATCGATAAAATAATTGAATTAGCGCCACAAGCTGTTGATAAAGTGAAAGAAATGATGGATAAACGAAAAGAAGATGATCCTGAATTTCAAATTTAACGAATAAAGAAGCTAATCAATAGGTTAGCTTCTTTTATTTTTTTGTAAATAAAGCGATTTTATTTGCATTATCGATAGGGACAAACTATCATTTACATTGTACATATTTTGTTTAAATAAGGGAGGATTTTCAAGTGGCAAACGTAACTTTTAAAGGTAATCCAATGACTTTAGTTGGAACAGAAGTTAAAGTTGGCGATCAAGCGCCAAACTTCCAAGTATTAGCAAACGACTTATCTCCAGTAAGTTTAGAAACATACAAAGGCGAAGTAAAATTAATTAGTGTTGTACCTTCAATCGACACAGGTGTGTGTGATGCACAAACACGTCGTTTTAACCAAGATGCAGCAGGTATTGAAAACGCAAAAGTATTAACAATTAGCGCTGATTTACCATTCGCTCAAAAACGCTGGTGTGCAGCAAACGGTTTAGAAAATGTTGTAACACTTTCTGACCACCGTGACCTTTCATTCGGTGAAGCTTACGGCTTAGTAATGAAAGAACTTCGTTTACTTGCTCGTGCAGTATTCGTAGTAGATAGCAATGACAAAGTAGTTTACGTAGAATACGTAGGCGAAGGTACAAGCCATCCAAACTATGAAGCAGCATTAGAAGCAGCTAAATCTGCAAAGTAATGTGAAGGAAATGACCTCTTATAAAGAGGTCGTTTTTTCTCATATATCGCTACGTAACGGTGCCGATATATGAGAAAAAACGTTATATCATATATAACTTGAGAGGGAGCTCTTTACAGGAGGTCGCTTTTTCTTTTTGGAAAAAATCACTTTGTGGTATGATATAAGTTATGTGTAAAAGAGAGAAGGAGGAATGTACGTGAGTCAGACAGTGGAAACATTATTTTCTATTTTTGATTCTTCTGCGGTAGTTTTACGTAAAGAATTAGATGTGACATATTTAGAGGCGCTTGTAGAAACAGGTGATAACTTGTTTGAGGGAGCGATTTTACAAGAGGAATTATCCGAATCAGCAATTGAAAGGCTGAATCGTGAATATAGTACGTTTAATGAAGAAACATATAAAGGTGAAGAAATTCGTAAAGCATTTCAGTTAGCCATCTTAAAAGGAATGAAAGAAGGCGTACAAGCGAATCATGAAATGACGCCTGATGCAGTTGGGATGTTCATGAGTTACTTATTCCATAAATTTATGCAAGGTCAAAACGAAATTACAGTTTTAGATCCTGCAATTGGAACAGGAAATTTAATGACTACAGTGTTTAATAGCGCCAAAGAAGGACTAACAATGAGTGGATTTGGTGTAGAAGTGGATGAAGTGCTAATTAAACTTGCTTTAGTAAATGCAAATTTACAGAAGCATGCAATCGAATTCTTCCATCAAGATGGACTAGCACCACTTTATATCGATCCAGTTGATGCAGTCGTTTCAGACTTACCGATTGGTTACTATCCAAACGAAATCGGTGCCAGTGAATATAAATTAAAAGCAGATGAAGGAATGTCGTATGCTCATCACTTATTTATTGAACAAAGTGTGAAACATACGAAAGAGGGCGGGTACTTATTCTTCTTAGTACCAAACTTCATTTTTGAAAGTGATCAGGCACCAAAATTACATGCATTTATTAAAGAAACATGCTTTATTCAAGGGTTATTACAGCTTCCTGTTTCCATGTTTAAAAACGAGAAAAATGCAAAAAGTATATTTGTTCTCCAAAAGAAAGGCTCTAATGTAACAATGCCAAAACAGGCGTTATTAGTAGAGTTGCCTAAATTCTCTAACATGAAGGCGATGGAGAACATTATGGATCAATTAAATACTTGGTTTGCAACACATAAATAAAGCTGGGTATATGTAACAGAGTTAGTGATTCATGTAGTACAGTTTTATATAATATGTCATATTTTTAAATATATACTAGATTTAACTGAATTTTTTTGAAATCTGTAATATATATTTTTTCTTGGTGTTACAATTTTTTCACTTGAAATATATGTCGGACGATGTTTAAATTAAAATCGTGAGTATAAAATTTGCTAATGATGAAACGTTTTCATATTTAGTAAATTTGATTAGATAAAATCGAGCGGTTTGTGGAAACATCCACACAACTACCAAGAGAAAAAGGGGCGAAAGACTAGATGTCAAAAATCATCGCGATTAACGCAGGAAGCTCTTCCTTAAAATTCCAATTATTTGAAATGCCAAGTGAAACAGTATTAACAAAAGGTTTAGTAGAACGTATCGGTTTAGAAGATAGTATCTTCACTATTACTGTAGATGGCGAAAAACAAAAAGAAATTACAAACATCCCAGATCACGCAGTAGCAGTTAATATGCTTCTTAAAAAATTAACTGAAAACGGAATCGTTAAATCTCTAGATGAGATTGGCGGTATCGGTCACCGTGTTGTTCACGGCGGCGAAAAATTTGCTGACTCTGTTTTAATTACTGATGAAGTATTAGCTGATATCGAAGAATTAAGCGATTTAGCACCACTTCATAACCCAGCAAACGTTGTTGGTATTAAAGCATTCCGAGAAGTATTACCAAACGTACCAGCAGTAGCAGTATTCGATACAGCATTCCACCAAACAATGCCGGAATCTGCATTCCTATACAGCTTACCATATGAGTACTATGAAAAATTCGGCATCCGTAAATACGGTTTCCACGGAACTTCTCATAAATATGTAACTGAGCGTGCGGCTGAATTATTAGGTCGTCCAATTGAAAGCTTAAGCTTACTTTCTTGTCACTTAGGTAACGGTGCAAGTATCGCAGCAGTAGAAGGCGGTAAATCTATCGATACTTCTATGGGCTTCACTCCACTTGCTGGTGTAACAATGGGTACACGTTCTGGTAACCTTGACCCTGCGTTAATTCCATACATCATGGAAAAAACAGGCCAAACAGTAGAAGAAGTAGTTAACGTATTAAACAAGAAGAGTGGTATGTTAGGTCTTACTGGTTACTCTAGTGACCTACGTGACATCATTGCGAAAGAAGAAGAAGGCGACCACCGTGCGAAAGTAGCACTTGATGTATTCGTAAGCCGTATCCACAAATACATCGGTTCTTACACAGCTCGTATGAAAGGTGTAGACGCAATCATCTTTACAGCTGGTGTAGGTGAAAACAGTGCGATTATTCGTGAGCGCGTATTAGAAGGCCTTGAGTACATGGGCGTATACTTCGATGTAAAACGTAATAACGTATTCGGTGAAGAAGCATTCATCAGCTTCCCACACTCTCCAGTAAAAATTATCGTAATTCCAACTGACGAAGAAGTTATGATTGCTCGTGACGTACTACGTCTTGGAGATATTGGTTAATATATAAAAAGAAAGACGAGATCCTATAGGATTTCGTCTTTTTTCTTTTGGATGTATTTTAAAACACCATCCGGATATAATATTTTTTCTTTCTGAATGAATGCCTTAATAGGAATCCATTTCGCATACGTTACTGCTTGCTCATCTTGTATATTTAATATTTCCATTTCATATAGTGAGGTGTCTAATAAACGCAAAGAATATAGTTGAATGATTTCGTGACCAATGCCCCCATCTAGATGAGAGACATTTTCTAAGCAACCTAAATAATTGGTGATTTCTATCTCCGTATGAAGCTCTTCTTTAAACTCCCGAATAACAGTATGTGCTGATTTTTCACCAAGTTCAATGGAACCGCCAAGAGGACGATAATATGTTTCGCCTTCTGTATAATATTCTTGTACGAGAAGGCGATCTTGATGTACAGCAAGACCGAAAGCTTTTGCACGTGGATACATAATAGAATCACTCCTTATTTGTTTTGTATAAGGAAGATTATAATGTATGGTGTGATAAAAGTATTCTGTATTTAAGTGTGCGGTCTAACTGTAATTTCATCAAATAAGTCTTTCCAAAATGCTTCATTGTATTGGTATACATCCATAATCGGGCATTTCATAACGCAAGTATGTTGTAATCCCCAATCTTCTTGAGTGATAGTTGGTATATCGGCAGGAATTAGTAACAGGACAGAGAATGTATGTGTAATTATTTGAGATGAAATTTGTTCTAGGGAACATGCTTCTTCGTATGTTCCTCCAGTTCGAATAAATAATATGGATTCTGCCGTTTCAATTGTAGTTAGAAAACGATTAGTTCGATGTTCGTAGTTTAACTTAATTTCTGTATAAGAAGGCCAAGTAGTTGGTGTGTTTACATCTGTTTTAAAGTCATGACAGGAGTCAATTTCATAAAGGTTGCCCCTTCATCTTAATTTTGCATCATCATCCCAAAATGAGATGAAGGATAAATTTTCTTAATTTAAAAAGCGGTCAAATCGATTTTGGAATAATAAATTTACTTTCGCTAATGAAGGACTTAGCATAAAATCAATAACGCCAAAAAATGGTGATAATTCTAATTGATATAATGCCCAAGTAGGCCAGCAGTTTTTTCCTAAGCTGAATTCTGCGTTATAATTTTGTTTTAGATTGGATAGATTCATGTGAAGCATCTCATCCTTTTTGCTATTATTTTATGTCACTCATAAAGGGTATATAAAAAGAGATATACAAGCATATTTGTAAAGAATAAGCAGAAATATGTTACAATAGAAAAAAATCGAACGAGGTGGTTGTTACGATGCGATCGAAGCGAGAACAAGCCATTTTAGACAATATAAAAGAATGGGAAGCGCAATTAGTTGAGCAAGAAGCGACCGATTTTCAAAAAGTGTTTGATAAATGGTTACATACTACAGTTGCGAAATTACCTGAGAAAAAGCGAAAAGAATTCTTCACGAAAGCAGATGGATGGCTCTTTCATTTGCATGCATTTATTCAAAGTTCACAAGCACAGTTAGATGCACGTAATCGGATTTTAGGAACATCGAGATTATTTGATGAATCGATTGAACAGCTTGAAGATTTGAAAGCATTATCTATTGATCAGTTAACATACATAGCAGAGCAGCAAACAGCACGTCATCGTCTATATTCGTTTGTGCAAGGCGGGGCGACAGGTGCTGGAGGTTTATTATTATTAACGGCAGATTTTCCGGTTATGATCGCGTTAAATGTGAAGGCAGTCCAACTTATTGCAACATCATTTGGGCATGATGTGAACAAGCCTTATGAAATGATGCTTGCGTTAAAGGTGTTTCATGCGTCATTACTACCAGGAAGACTTCAGCAATACGCATGGTACAATTTATTGCAAGAGCTGGAGCAAGAAGATTCGTTCTTTTATGAAGGAGACGAAGCAGTGTTGCAAACAGCTTCTACTGAAGTTGTGTTAAAACAAATTTTGAAGACATTTTCGATTTATGCTCTTCGTCGTAAATTATTCCAAGGTATTCCGGTAATTGGAATGGCAATTGGATCTACAGTGAACTATCGTTTAACAAGAAACGTTACTGAATTTGCAAATAGATTTTATCAAGTGCGCCATATAGTCGAGAAAGAAAAAAGAGCATAAAAAAAGCGAGAGGCCGAAGCCTTTCGCTTTTTTAATTTGTTGCATGTTTTTTGGACATTGGAACAGATACTGGCTGCTTTTCTGCTGTTTTTTCTGTTTTTGGATAATAAATTAAATCCAATGTTTTTGCCTGTACGGCAATCGAAAGAATAGTAAAAGCAATTTCTGTCCAATTTAAATAATATAATGAAAGCGCAAGAACAATCGCATCAAAGACGAAGAAAATTTGCCCAATTGTAAAACGAGTTCGTTTACTTAATACAATTGTTAAAATATCGTCTCCACCGGTTGCACCGCCAAATCGCAATATAAAACCGAGTCCAATACCAGCTAACGCACCGCCAACTATTGCAGCTATAAATAAATTATTTGATAAATCTACCGTAAATGGAGAATAATTTTCCATTAAGGAATAAAATAATCCGAATGAAATAGAACCTAAGAATGAATAGCCAACCATTTTTCTACCCAAAAATGAAGCACACAGTAAAATAATTGGGATATCCATTAATACAGTTGAAATAGATGGTGAAATATCATAAAAGTTTTGAATGAATAGTGCAATTCCTACAAAGCCACCTTCTGTTAAGTGGTTTTGGAAGTGAATGTGATATAGCGCTGCTGCTAAAATAAATGAACCGATTAAAACCATAAAAATTTCTTTAATAATTTGCCGACTTTGGATGTTCCTCATCGTTATTCCTTCTTTCCGTAGTTAGTAGTCCTTTTTGTGTTGTAAACTAACTACGAGCTCACATGTAGCTTTCAGTTAGTTTACGAAAAAACTAACTACGCTATATGTCGCTGAAGAAATAACGAATAATCCTCTCGTCCATCAATTCTCCCTACCTTCGTTTTAGTTTAAGTCTTAAAACGACTAAACAAAACGTGGAGTAGGATTCGTCATTTAGCAATCCTGCTCTTCTTTGTTTTGTTTAGTTAGTAACAATTAAGTCCTAAACAAAACGCTATGTGTAAGAAGAGTCTTTTTTTTGCCAAATTATCCTTCGGGCAATCATAATTTCCCCACTCTCGTATTTTTTTCGCTAGACTAAAGTATCTGAGCTGAAAAATACGCTACGTGTATGATTCGTCAATACGATGCCACATGCTCCTTCGAGCGATCATGATATCAAAATCCCTTCCTTCAAGATTTATACTATTATATCATACTTTTAAAAAATGTATGCGGATGGAAACCGACAATAAACGGAGGGAATCTACAAAAAATGTTATGTTTAAATATTTTTGTAGCAAAGCCTAAGTTATTTCAGAGGATTGGACAGTTTGTAACGGTTTGTCCAATAAGCAAGAAAAAAAGGGTTTTATTCCGTTGTGTTCTTTTCATCACTTTTATCTTTAAAAAACGAATCCCAACTAATTACACTTAAAAAAGTTAAAGCGATAATAACGAAAGCACGCATAAGCTTTAGACCTCCTTTTGTACATAGTATATGAATCATTCGATTCAAAATGTGTCATTTTTTTACAACTCTTAACTATTATGAGAGTATATTAATATAGATAGATGAAGGGGAGAGTGAAGATATGCTAAAAGACATGTTCAAAAGAAAAGAATTAATATGCGTTTCATGTCAGAAAAAAATTCAATATGAAGAAGAACTTGTTGCTTTTGTAAAGTTGCCGAAAGAAAGAAGTATATTAGTTGGTCCATTTGATGTGTGTTTGGCGAAAACAGCACAAGAGATATATTGTAAATCATGTTACGACAAAAAAGCATGACCCAAATTAATTGAGGGGCATGCTTTTTTCATTGGTGTGCTTTCCCCTCAGATACATTTTGAGTGAGTCGATACCAAAGCCAAAGGTCATTAATGATGGAAGCAAGATCGGCAATTTCTGAATTTAGTTTACAAGAAACTTCGAAGTCTTCTTCGTTATTTAAATGATGTTGTTTTGTATTAATATAGTGCTCAAGTTCTTTTATACGATCAGGAATTTTCCCGCGAATTTGTTCCCATTTTAGTAAAATAGCATGCTGCATTTTTTCGGGGATATCTTCCCAATCTTCTTGTAAATGCGGAATTTCAATTCCTAGATGATTATCGTATAAGAAATACTTTTCCATAAGTTCACCCCCGTTTTCCTGCTTATATTGTACAGAAAAACAGAAAAAAGTTCGACGAAATTGTTTGAAAAAATTTGAAAATGACTCTTGATACATTTTGTAAAAGGTGTTAAAGTTTGAATTATTATAAAAGAAAATGAATATTTATTCTTTAGGGGGATGCAAAATGGAGAAGAAAAAAGTTGTATTAGCATATTCCGGAGGTCTTGATACTTCCGTTGCAATTAAATGGTTACAAGAGAAGAATTATGATGTTATCGCACTTTGTTTAGATTTAGGGGAAGGAAAAGACTTAGGGTTTGTGAAAGAAAAGGCACTTTCAGTTGGTGCAATTAAATCATATATGGTGGATGTCCAAGAAGAATTTGCGAATGAATATGCATTGATGGCGATGCAAGCACACACATTATACGAAGGGAAATACCCTCTTGTCTCTGCATTATCTCGTCCGCTTATTGCGAAGAAATTAGTAGAAATCGCAGAACAAGAAGGTGCAACTGCAGTTGCACATGGATGTACAGGAAAGGGAAATGACCAAGTTCGTTTTGAAGTTTCTATCCAAGCATTAAATCCTTACTTAGAAGTGATTGCGCCTGTACGTGAATGGAAGTGGTCACGTGAAGAAGAAATTGCATATGCAAAAGAAAACGATGTACCAATTCCGATTCATTTAGATAGCCCGTTTTCAATCGATCAAAACTTATGGGGACGCAGCAACGAATGTGGAATTTTAGAAGATCCATGGGCAGCACCACCAGAAGAGGCATATGAGATGACATTAGCATTAGAAGATACACCGAATAAACCAGAGTTTGTAGAAATCGGATTTGAAGCAGGTGTACCGACGACTTTGAATGGTACTGCATATTCACTTGCAGAATTAATTAAAACGTTAAATGCACTTGCTGGAAAACATGGCGTTGGACGTATCGATCACGTAGAAAATCGTCTTGTCGGTATTAAATCTCGTGAAGTATACGAATGCCCAGCAGCAATGACGTTAATCACTGCACATAAAGAGTTGGAAGATTTAACACACGTAAAAGAAGTAGCACATTTTAAACCAGTGATTGAACAGAAAATAACAGAACTTATTTATAACGGTTTATGGTTCTCTCCTTTAAAACAAGCGCTTCATGCATTTTTACAAGAAACGCAAAAGAATGTAACAGGTACAGTGCGTGTAAAATTATTTAAAGGTCATGCGATTGTAGAAGGACGTAAATCTGAATACTCTTTATACGATGAAAAATTAGCAACATATACTGCTCAAGATGAATTTAATCATGAAGCAGCAGTTGGATTTATTTCATTATTTGGTTTACCGACGAAAGTATACAGCCAAGTGAATCAAAAGAAGGTGGAAGCGTGAGCAAACTTTGGGGCGGACGTTTTACGGAAGAAGCGGAAGCGTGGGTTGAAGAGTTTGGAGCATCCATCTCCTTCGATCAACAATTAGTAAATCAAGATATAAAAGGGAGTATTGCACACGTAACGATGCTAGCAAAGCAAGGCATCGTTACGAAAGAAGAGGCAGAGAAAATAAAGATAGGTCTTCAATATTTATTAGAAGAAGCGAAACAAAATAAATTACATTTTTCGATTGAAGCTGAAGATATTCATTTAAATATTGAAAAGATGTTAATTGAAAAAATCGGTGAAGTAGGAGGGAAACTTCATACAGGCCGAAGTCGTAACGATCAAGTGGCGACAGATATGCATTTGTATTTAAAAGAAAAGGTAGAACATATTATAAAAGCTACAAAACAATTGCAAACTGTTCTTGTTCACCAAGCAGAAAATAATATTGAAACCATTATGCCGGGCTATACGCATTTGCAGCGTGCTCAGCCGATTTCATTTGCTCATCATATTCTCGCTTATTTTTGGATGTTAGAGCGTGATGTGAATCGTTATGAAGATTCGTTAAAGCGTATTAACATTTCGCCGTTAGGGGCAGGAGCGCTAGCTGGGACGACATTCCCGATCGACCGAGAATATAGTGCGGAACTTCTTGGGTTTAATGGAATCTATGAAAATAGTTTAGATGCAGTAAGTGATCGTGATTTCATACTGGAGTTTTTAAGTAATTCATCTATGCTCATGATGCACTTATCACGTTTTTGTGAGGAACTTATTTTATGGAGTAGCCAAGAGTTTCAATTTATTGAAATGAGCGATCAATATGCGACAGGTAGCAGCATTATGCCGCAAAAGAAAAATCCGGATATGGCGGAACTAATCCGTGGTAAAACAGGCAGAGTATACGGTAATTTATTCAGTTTACTTACAGTAATGAAAGGATTACCACTCGCTTACAATAAAGACTTACAAGAAGATAAAGAAGGAATGTTTGATACAGTTAAAACAGTAGAAGGTTGCCTTCATATTATGGCGGGCATGCTTGAAACGATGACTGTAAACAAAGAAAAAATGGGGCAAGCTGTGACGCAAGATTTCTCCAACGCAACAGAAATTGCCGACTACTTAGCAAACAAAGGACTACCATTCCGTCAAGCTCATGAAATTGTAGGGAAGTTAGTGCTACACTGCACACAAAAAGGAATTTATTTATTAGATGTCCCGCTTGAAACATATAAAGAAATGAGCCCTTTATTTGAAGAAGGTTTGTATGAAGTTCTTTCACCATATGAGGCTGTAAAGCGTCGTAATAGTGCTGGTGGGACAGGGTTTGAACAAATCAAAAACGCTTTGGAAAAGGCGAAGGGGTTAACGAAAGAAGTTATTAAGAATTGAGTTGGGAAGTACGCCAGTCTAGTAAAGTCTGGCGTACTTTATTTTTTACTAGCATTTAAGTTACAATGTAGTAAAAAATAACAATTTAGGGGAAGTCTATGAAAAAAATAGTGTTTATCATTGTACTGGTAATTAGTTTAATTGCAAATGCTAAAGTGTTTCTTTTGGACAAATATATGTATGTTGGTGAAAAAGAAAAGCGAGAAGAAGCGATTATCGCAACGATGTGGCATTTGCAAGATAAAGGATATAAAGAAAGTGATATTGCATACATAAAACCAGCCTTTTATAGCAAAATTGGTTCATACGGTATGAATGTGCAGTTTAAAGATGAACCAAATGAATCATATACATATATAGTTTTAAAAGATGAGAAAACAAATAAACTAACTGTACACCAAGATAGTAATGAGCCAGGTGGTATGGGCGGGAAGCATCAAGAGCTTAAATAAAAAAACGACTGATGGCATTCGCCTGCAGTCGTTTTTCTTTTAATCATACTTATGTCGATCTTCTGTAATTCGAATATACTCAATATCCATCAAATCACGAAGTAATGCACCATTACTTAGTTCAACGCCATGTTTTTCTTTAAAATGAGTGCGAATCTTATCTAGCATTTCAATTTCTTTGCCGTTCACGTCTAAAATAATGCGTTCAGAATCATCCATATAGCATCCTCCTTTTTTACACATATATATTTTGTCCGTCTATTTCTAAAAAATGTATGTTAACGTAATGTTAGGAAATAAGAAAGGGATGAAAAATGAGACGTATTTATCCCGCATTAACGGGCAGTAAGACCCCCACCTCAAAATTTAGCGAGAGCAAAGAAGTTAGGTGGGGATCAACTGCCCGTAAAAGCCCGATTGGTTCAACTAATAATCAGTGGGGGATGAACAAAACCCCCCACTGATTAAAGTTTCACTTTATTTTATAGGGCTAATTTTGTACACGCTAATTGTATTGTATGTTGCATTCCCAAACGTATTTTCATTTGGAAATGTAGAAACAGTACACGTTGCGATATTTATTTTTTCTCTATTTCTAGTAGATTGCTGTATTTCAATATGGCTTTCGAAAAGAAAACATGTACAAGATAAAAAAGAAATGGAACGGAAAAAGAGAAAACGTTCATTTTGGATGATGACGTACTGTTTGTCTTTAGTGCTTACTGCAGCTTTTTTTAGTGAGCATATTCCATTAGAAAGATTAAATATTGGATTTGGAGCGTTCGTATTCGCATACTATTTTTTTATGCACTTTCTTCCTTATATGAAAGAAAAGCGAGGAGAAGAGGAAAATCCGCTTGTAGAAGAAGCGAGAGAACAAGATCATAAGAGAATAGAAGGGGATATAAAGAAACTTGGAGAACAAAAATGGTATTTAAAATCAAAAATCATATATGTTCTTTGCTTCATTACGCCGCCAATTGGCTATTTGTACGTCTTCTTACTTCGTAAAAAAATGACAGAAGATGCAAAGCAAACGTATTTAACAGTTGCGACGATTATGATGGCATTATGGTCTTTGAAGTTTCTTCCTCCCTATGTATTAGCAATTACTGTTGTTATTGTGGCTTGTCTTGTATTTATAGTGAAATATGTGAAATGAAAAACACCAAGCCCATGTGGACTTGGTGTTTTATCTATAAATTAAAGATCACCTTGCTCCTCATCACCACGAACAACAAGGACATCGCATTTCGCATAGCGAATAATATGTTCAGAGACGCTACCGATTAGGAAGCGTTCAACAGCATTTAAACCAGTCGCACCACACATAATTAAATCTACTTTATGGTTTGGAGCGATTTCTTTTGAAATTTTAGATTTAGGGTTACCAAATTCTAATACAGTTTCAATTTTTTCAAGACCAGCTTCAAGCGCAGTTTTTTTGTAGTCTTCTAATAAGTCTTCTGCAAATAGATTTGCACGTTCAGCAATTGCACGGCTATAAGCCTCTACTGCTGAGTACGCTTTTACATCAACGATATGAGCGATTGTTAATGTTGCATTGTTGCGCTTTGCGACTTGAATTGCTTTTTTAAAGGCTTTTTCTGCTTCTTTAGAACCATCCACCGCGATTAAAATATTTGTATATGTATTATTCATAGTAAATTCCTCCCAATCTGTTTTATAACTGTTTACAACTTAATTATAAAACAAATTTTGGTAACGTGCTTGCCAGAAACGTTACAGAATTTTGAAAACTCTGTTTCAATTCATTTTAGTTGTAATTGGAGCGAGAACTTGTTACATATGAAGTATAGCAATTTAAAAGGAGGCATGTTTGTGAGACACGCGCTCATTACAGCCGGTACGAAAGGTTTAGGAAAGCAAGTAACAGAAAAGTTATTGGCTAAAGGATATTCAGTAACAGTAACGTATCATAGCGATATCACGGCTATGGAAAAGTTGAAAGAAACATATAAAAATATGGAAGAGCGTCTACAATTCGTGCAAGCGGATGTCACGAAAAAGGAAGATTTACATAAAATGGTAGAAGGAGCGATAAGCCGTTTTGGCAAAATTGATTTCTTAATTAATAATGCTGGTCCATATGTATTTGAACGAAAAAAGTTAGTTGATTATGAAGAAGATGAATGGAATGAAATGATTCAGGGAAATTTAACAGCGGTATTTCATTTATTAAAACTTGTCGTTCCGGTCATGAGAAAACAGAGCTTTGGCCGTATTATTAATTACGGATTTCAAGGGGCGGATAGTGCACCGGGATGGATTTATCGTTCAGCTTTTGCAGCGGCCAAAGTAGGACTTGTTTCATTAACGAAAACAGTTGCTTATGAAGAAGCGGAGTATGGTATTACTGCGAACATGGTATGTCCTGGTGATATTATAGGCGATATGAAAGAGGCAACTATTCAAGAAGCACGTCAGCTGAAAGAGCATAACACACCGATTGGTAGATCTGGAACAGGTGAAGATATTGCAAGAACCATTTCGTTTTTATGTGAGGACGATTCCGATATGATTACCGGTACAATTATTGAAGTGACTGGTGCAGTGGATGTTATTCATAGACATCGATAGAATAAAATAAGATGAAGTTTCAAATAATTGGACAGTTTATCCATTGTGCTGAGAGGTGCGGATAATACTGTCTTTTAATATAAAATTAAATCTATCGGAAAACTTGTATTATTTTTTGTCAAATATTGAGATATTATGTTAAAATATAAGAGCGTAGAAAGCGCTTTAAAAAATGATTCAGGGGTCATTTCATAACTCAAGGGGGAACTAATCATGCGTATCGGTATTCCAACAGAAATTAAAAACAATGAAAACCGTGTGGCAATGACGCCAGCGGGAGCAGTACATTTAGTACAAAATGGTCATGAAGTTTTTGTTCAAAAAGGAGCAGGTTTAGGATCTGGTTTTACGGATGAAGAATACGTACAAGCTGGTGCGAAACTTGTAGAAACTGCTGAAGAAGCATGGAATCAAGATATGGTTATGAAGGTAAAAGAGCCAGTAGCAAGTGAATACGGCTATTTCCGTGAAGGTTTAATTTTATTCACATACTTACACTTAGCTCCAGAACCAGAATTAACGAAAGCATTAATCGATAACAAAGTTGCATCAATCGCATACGAAACAGTACAATTAGACAATCGTTCTTTACCATTACTTGCACCTATGAGTGAAGTAGCTGGTCGTATGTCCGCACAAATCGGTGCACAATTCCTTGAGAAAAACAAAGGCGGTAAAGGTATTTTACTTGCAGGCGTTCCAGGGGTAAAACGCGGCAAAGTAACAATCATCGGCGGTGGTCAAGCTGGTACAAACGCAGCTAAGATTGCAGTAGGTTTAGGTGCGGATGTAACAATCATCGACTTAAGTGCAGAACGTCTTCGTCAACTAGATGACATTTTCGGTAACCAAGTAAAAACGTTAATGTCTAATCCATACAACATTGCAGAAGCTGTTAAAGAATCTGACCTTGTTATTGGAGCAGTATTAATTCCAGGTGCAAAAGCGCCAAAACTTGTAACTGAAGAAATGATTCAATCAATGGAACCAGGTTCTGTCGTTGTAGATATTGCGATTGACCAAGGTGGTATTTTCGAAACAACTGATCGTATTACAACTCATGACAACCCAACTTACGAAAAACATGGCGTTGTTCATTATGCAGTTGCTAATATGCCAGGTGCGGTTCCACGTACGTCAACTCTTGCATTAACAAACGTAACAGTACCATATGCAGTACAAATTGCTAACAAAGGCTATAAAGATGCTTGCCTAGGCAACTCTGCATTATTAAAAGGTATTAACACATTAGATGGATATGTAACATTCGAAGCAGTTGCAGAAGCTCACGGCTTACAATACGCTGATGCGAAAGAGCTACTTGAAAAAGCTCCTGCTTTATCATAATAGAAATACATTTGAGACCTTCCTTTTCATAAGGAGGGTCTTTTTTATATGGGGAAATAACATGTGAATAATTGTTATTTATCCCGCATTAACGGGCAGTAAGACCCCCACCCAAAAATTCAGCGGAAGCAAAGANNGAAGTTAGGTGGGGGATGAATAAAACCCCCACTGATCAAAGTTTCACTTTATTGGTGTAAATCGATTTTTATTATGATAATTTAGAATTATATAATAAAAGAGGGGATTCAATGGGGAGTAAAAAAAGGAAGCAAAAGCAAGCTAAAAGACAAAAGTACATAAAGAAAAAACAGGAACAGAACATACCTTTTTCACAGAAAGTAGTCATTACGATAGAGAAATCATTTCGGTATATTTGTATGGCTCTGTATGTAATTTTGTGTATGTATTCATTTGGAGTGTTTTACAGTTTTGAGATAACTCCTAATATTATTGAGAGTATTTTAGTATTTATCCTTGTTGCAATAGAATTAGTCTTATTCGTTATATTTTTTGATACAGTATGGCCTAGTCATGAAAGTAAAAAAGATAGAAAAAGAAGCAAAAAATCTTCATACACTTCAAGCACATCAAGTGGATTCGGTCACTACAGTAGTAGTGATTGTAGTAGCTCAAGTGATGGTGGAGATTAAGTTAATTTTTCAGAAGAACGACTAATGAAAGGATGAGACGAAAGATGGAAACTGTGAACTTAATAGAATTAAAAAAGGACATTCAAAATCAACATAAAAACTTCGTCGTTTCAAATATAAACAGTCATTGCTTACGAATCGCTGTATTTACTGGTGAATATGATTGGCACTATCATTCTAATTCGGATGAATTATTTATTGTGCTAGAGGGAGAATTACTTATTGATTTTGAAAATGGAGAAACAGCGGTTTTAAAGCCAAATGATTCTATTTTAATTCCAGCATGTCCGATTCATAGAACGAGAGCATTAAAGAGAACGGTAAATCTTTGTTTTGAACATATAGAGGCTGATACGATTAAGGTGGAGCAATTATGAAAAAATTATCTGTAGCTGAGTATGGAAAAGTTCTTCCGGTTTTAGAAGGTAATACAAGAACGACGACGTTTGCTTATGCCGTATGTGATCGAATGATAGATGGTGAGGTTTTTGTAAACGGGCAATTAACAGCAGGATTAATTATTACAGCTAACGGTATCTATTATTTATTTGGTGATACGGATGATCACAAGTATAACGAAGATTTATTTTCGTATATCAAAAAGGCTATTGAAAAAACAGAGAAGAGATTTACACTGTTCACTTCGAGCGAAGAATGGGAAATGATGATAGAAGAGCGTTTTAGTAATGTACTTCGGAACATCCCGCGAATGAAATTTCAAAGCGTAACCTTTGAAGAGAAACAACGAGATTTTAACAAAAATACATATGAAGTGAAGCGTATTGATATAAGAGATATAGAGCGAAGCAGTGAATTTAAAGAGGAGTACTACAAAGAGTATTGGGGATCAAAAGAAACGTTTTTGAACAGTGGTTTTGGATTTTGTATAGAACAAGATGGGATAATTGTAGCTGAATGTGTCTCAATATTTAACGGGAATGGTTTTGCTGAAATAGATATTGCAACACATGAAGCGCATCAAGGGAAAGGATTAGCTCAAGCTGTTGCGACAAGGTTCATTGAACATTGCATGCAAAATGACATTATACCGAGCTGGGATTGTTATGTAGACAATATTCCTTCGCGAAAATTAGCTAGTAAATTAAGTTTTTATCATCCAATAGAATATAGTTTGTTTGTACGTAAGAAAACGGGGGAATAAAAATGAATGTAGAATTAACAAGATTTAAAGTTAAGCCTGGTAAGAGTCATCGAGTAGATGAATGGATGCAGCTTCTTAATGACAATTTGAAAGAAGTGCTTTTGACATTAAACGACGAAAAAATGTACGTTGAGACAATTTTCCGGGAAATAAGAGATGGAGAAGAGTACTTATATTGGTATTCTGTGCAAGGAGAAGGTGGTATTTTTGTCGAAAATTCGCATCATGAAATTGATAAAAAGCACTTAGCATTTTGGTATGAATGTATCGATGAAGAAGCACCGTCTATTGATATGAAAACAGAAGTTGTTATGATTCAAGATGTTGTGAAGGAAGCGATGAAATAATAGATTGTTATTTTATAACCGTAAAATGATCTTCTTTTTTGTTGGAATATATATTATTGGAGATGCTGTAGGATGAAAATTAGTAATAAATATATCACTCTCGGTGAAATAGAAATAATAAGAGAACCTTTAAATAAATTACATGAATATCATAATAATAAATCAAAACATTTTTCTGGTGATTATCCAAGAATGACATTTGAGGAACGTATTGAAAATTATAAACAGAATTCAAATTACGGAGAATATAGAATTGAATTATTAGTTGAGGCGGAAACAGATGATATATTAGGGTTTTGTATAGCGTATAGTAAAAGTGTAAGCGGAAAGATTGAAGTTTTATTCGTTGATGAAAAATACCGAAGAAACGGATTTGGCTTAAAATTAATGAATAGTGCAGTGGAATGGTTTAAAGCGAAGAAGATAGATGAAATTGAATTAACAGTAGTGTATGGAAATGAAGCTGTATCGTTTTATGAAAAGTTGGAGTTCTATCCTCGTTCAATTATTATGGCAACTAAGTCATAACGATAGTATGGGGAGAGAGGAGTGGGAGTTTTTGCTTCAAAAAAATGATTCATATTTTACTAAAATATATGTGAAAAGCGCATCAAAATGGATGTGCTTTTTATTATGAAAAAATTTATAAAAGCTGCATTTGAATATCTTTAAGTGAAAATAAAGAGGGATATCGAGAATATTTTAGGATAAACTATAAAGTGAAACTTTAATCAGTGGAGTGGTTCATCCCCCACTGATTATCAGCCCTCACCAATCGGGCTTTTACGGGCAGTCCGCCCCCCACCTAATTTCTTTGCTTCCGCTGAATTTTGATGTGAGGTCTTACTGCCCGTTAATGCGGGATAAAGAAATAAAAAACACCAAACCAAAAGACTTACCAATATACGGTATAGTCGTAACAGGAAAAACAGAGGATTTACAAAGTTTACAAGGGTCACCGTATATTAAGGCTGCTGTAAGAGGTGTAACAGTTGAGAAATATTGATTACAAGTAATTAATGTGAATAATCAGAAAATTTATGTTATAATATGGGAAAAGGAGGTTTATATGAGGCAAATACATGGAGCAATTTATATTTACATAACAATGTTTTTCGTGGCGATATCCTATGGATTGGGGCACGTGTATTCGCATCCTATACTAACTTTTTTAAGTGGAGCATGTATGGCGTTTGCGCTTCTTGTCCACCTTTTCTCAGTTTGGATCGTGAAATTTCAATTAAATATTAGTGAAATAGAAGAAGGCACTTTTTGAGTGGCCTTCTTTTTTAATAATATTTTGGAAGCTCTTGTAGCAATTTTTCAATTTCGAATTCGGTTTCTTCACATATAGAAAGTGTGCGTAGTCTGAAAAATAAGCTACGTAAGAAAGATTTTGTATTTCCATATAAAAACTCGTACGATTCAATAGGTAGTGCTTGTTTTTGGACCAGTAATTGAGCTACTAAGTCACGAAGGGCTAATATGAGTATTTCTTCTTTTAGGCCATTTTGCAGCATTGCGACAATCGGATAAACGAGACGCTCGTCTTCTTCATATTTGTAGTAAATAGAATGGACACAAACTTTGTTTAACAAAGTTTTTAATATCTCTTCGTAATGTAAAGTTTCTAGTTTAGGACTATGAACAAGCGCCTCAAATGTATCGGAAGCATGTGCGATACTATGTGCCCAGCCGTGGTCTTGCACATATCCGCGGAAATCCTGTTCATTGTTCATATATAGAATTAATTGATCTTTTACAGTTAAAATATCATTCTGTGATAAGAAATTATGAGTTGTATCTGCATCTATAATGAGCGCAATTAATAAGGTCGTAAATGCACGAGTAAATACAGCATCTTCATCATCTGAATGAATCTTATACAATAAATATTTTTCACCGATGCTTTCTAATAATAGTTTCTGTAATTGTGTGTGTGAAAGGTAGCGATTTTTGATGAGATGATAAAAAGTAGAGTAGATGAGTTTGTCCCTTAAGTAGCTATCAGTAACACCGATATGTTCAAGCATACTGGAACTTAAAGAATCAATATGAAGTGTGTTATCTATGATGTAATTATTATTACGAATTTTTTCTAACTGTTGTTGTAACATATAAACCTCCTGTTTTAGAAAATTCTGTATTTTTATAATATAATAAGAGGAAGAAATAGACAATAAATAAGTGCATTTGAATGGAGGGGGCATTATGAAGAGAGCATTATTCTTTTTTATTAGTATTTTCTTTTTAGGAAGCTGTTCCATTTCGTATGTTAATTTTTCTAGCGAGAGCAAAAGTTGGACTGGACAATATAAAGGGCATATTAAGGATGACAGTGAAGATGGAATGTTTACGTTTCAATATAAGGGGGGGGATGGAAAGACAGAATTTAAAAACTTAGAGATTGCTATTAATGGAGCCTTTAGTACAATGACACAAACGTCAGAAGTTCATAAAGGAGCAAGGGTTGAAATAAAATCTTCTTGTGAAAGTTGTGCACCTCTATCTACAGATGAACCGATAGAAGTTGTAATTAAATGGGATGATAAGTATGAGGAGAAGATGGTGTTAAATTTGAAATAGCCTAAAGTAAGGAGATAAAAATGAATAGGCATGTGAAAATTGTTATGTTTTTAAGTGTATTTCTAGTCATATTATCAGCTTGTACTACAAAACAAGTAGAGCAGGTAACGGTAAAAGAAGTCCCTAAAGAAGGGTATATCATATTAAGAAATGACACGGTATTTTTTGTCGATGATAAAACGTTTAACACAAAAGTAGAGTTGCAACATTATATAGAACAACAAATGAATAAAGAGCATCCATCACATATAGTCTTGAGCTTTAAGGACAAAGACGCATATAAACAGTTAAAAACAGGGGATAAAATAAAAGTATGGTTTTCTCAAATACTTGAAAGCTATCCAGCAAGAATGATTGTAGAGAAATTTGAAATAGTAGAGGAATAAAAAAAGGCAGCATTCACGCTGCCTTTTTATTATTTTACAAATTGTAATTCTTTCGGGAATTTCGTTAAAATTTCTGATCCATCTTTTGTAATGTAAATATCATCTTCAATACGAACGCCACCTACGTTTGGTACGTAAATACCTGGCTCGATTGTGAAGACCATACCTTCTTTTAATGGAGACTCGTTGCCAGCTTTTACATCTGGATATTCGTGTACGCTAATTCCAAGTCCGTGACCAAGGCGGTGCGGGAAGAAGTCACCGTAACCTGCATCTGCGATAACAGAACGAGCAGCGTTGTCGATTGCGCCAAGTGTAACACCTGGTTTACATGCTTCAACTGCTTGTAGTTGTCCAGCAAGTACAGTGTTGTAAATGCGAGTTTGTTCTTCAGAAATCTCGCCGAATGCTACTGTACGTGTAATATCAGAGCAATAACCTTCAATGATTACACCTAAATCAAATAGTACGAAATCACCGCGCTTCATTTTGTTTGCACCAGGAATACCGTGTGGAAGAGCAGAGTTTGCACCCGCTAATACCATCGTATCAAATGACATTTTATGTATGCCTTTTGTTTTTAATTCGTGTTCAATAATTGCTAATACTTCTAGCTCGCTACGGTTTTCTTTAATTGCATTTACACCAACTTCAACAGCGTAGTCCGCCATTTTAGCTGCTTCGCGTAAAATAGAAAGTTCTTTTTCATCTTTAATTAAACGAAGTTCGCGAACTTTTTCCTCAGCTGATTTGAAAGCTGCATTTGGGAATAATTTCGTTAATTCTTCGTAGCGCTCTACGTTTAAATGTTCTTTTTCAATTGCAACTGCATTTGCATTGATGCCGCGGTCTTTAATTGCTTTTGCAATCATATCCCATGGTCTGTCAGTATCAGTAAATCCGATAATTTCATGTGCCCAGCCAGCGTTACGTGCTTGACCTTCTTCCATTTTAGGACAAATTAAAATAGGTTCTTTTTCTTGGAATACAAACATACCAAGTAATCTTTCATGCGGTTCACAGTGGAAGTTCGTCATGTAGAAGACGTTCGGTGTAGAAGTTAAGAACGCAGCTTCTACGTTTTTTTCTTTTAGCCATTGCATTAAATTTTCTAATCTAGCATTCATCGATTGGCACCCCCGAGATATTTAATTACAAATATAACTTTAACTCGGAAGAAAGCGTTATGACAAGTAAATAGATGTTAGAAAAGACAGGGAATAGAGAAATCATGTAGAATAAAAAGTGAGAATGTGAATAGGGGAGGAATGTAATAATGAAAGTATCTTATCATGGACATTCAGTTGTGAAAATTGAGGCGAATGGAAAAGTTATTTTAATTGACCCGTTTTTAACAGGTAATCCGAAAACAGATTTAAAAGCTGAAGATGTAAAAGTGGATGCAATCCTTTTATCGCATGGACACGGTGATCATGTTGGAGATACAGTAGAACTTGCGAAGAAAAATAATGCAGTTGTTGTAGCGCCATTTGAACTAGCAACATTTTTAAGTTGGCAAGGTGTAAATACACATCCGATGCATATTGGTGGTTCACATGAATTTGACTTTGGAAAAGTGAAGTTTACACAAGCATTCCACGGCTCTAGTTATATTGATGAAGCAAATAAGACGATTACATATACAGGTATGCCAGCAGGTATTTTATTTACAGCAGAAGAGAAAACAGTGTACCACGCAGGAGATACTGCACTATTCTCTGATATGAAGTTAATTGGGGAATTAAATAAAGTTGATCTAGCATTTTTACCAATTGGTGATAATTTCACAATGGGACCAGAAGATGCTGTACTAGCGGCAAAATGGATTAATTCGAAAACTGTTGTACCGATGCATTACAATACGTTCCCAGTTATTGAACAAGATCCATATCAATTTGTAGAAAAGCTACAAAATTGTACAGGGAAAGTATTAGAAGCTGGAGAAAGTATTACACTATAGAAAAGAAACCCTTCATTTGAAAAGAAAAGTGAAGGGTTTTTTACGTGTGTAGGACAGCTTTTAATGCTTGTATTTGTTTTGGTGATTCTTTTCTTTTTGTACGTGGTTGTTCAGGTGTTTCATTCAATTCCATTGCAACTTTTTTCCCATCTACGAAAGCTAAAAATATAGCACCTACAACCTCTAAAAATTTTTTCATCATGTGTACGCTCCTTTGTTTTATTTCTTGTCTTCATTGTATAGGGAATCAAGTGGGCGAACTATCGAATGAGATGACAATAGCATTACATTGTTGTAATAGAATGACTGGTGGAATGTAAGGGTCATTTTGTTATAAAAAAAATAGTACAGGTATGCAAAGAGAGAGTGTAACAGTTTTGAAAATATAGTATACTGAAAGTACAACACATGAAGAATTTAGGGAAAAGAAAGTATGGTGAAACCATTTGGCTACCAAGCATAACCAAATTTTAGAACATATTAATAGCCTGCCAGTAGGCCATAAAATTTCTGTAAGACAAATTGCGAAAGATTTGAGTGTAAGTGAAGGGACAGCTTACCGTGCAATTAAAGATGCAGAAAATAAAGGATATGTTAGTACAATTGAACGTGTCGGAACAATTCGAATTGAACAAAAGAAGAAAGAAAATATCGAAAAACTGACATATGCAGAAGTCGTTAACATTGTCGACGGTCAAGTACTTGGAGGCAGAGAAGGACTACATAAAACATTAAATAAATTTGTAATCGGAGCTATGAAATTAGAAGCGATGATGCGCTATACAGAAGCTGGGAATTTACTCATTATTGGTAACCGTACGAATGCACATCAATTAGCGCTAGAAACTGGAGCCGCTGTATTAATTACGGGTGGATTTGATACGGAAGATCATGTGAAGAAATTAGCAGACGAATTAAAGCTGCCGATTATTTCAAGTAGCTACGATACATTTACGGTCGCAACGTTAATTAACCGTGCGATTTATGATCAACTGATTAAGAAAGAAATTGTACTTGTTGAGGATATTTTAACACCAATTGAAGAAACGTTATATTTAAAGCCACATGATACAGTACAGCAATGGCATGCATATAACGAAGAGACAATGCACGGAAGATATCCAATTGTCGATGAAAATAAAAAAGTGCTAGGAATCGTAACTTCAAAAGACATGATCGGTGTAGCGAAAGAAACACCAATTGATAAAGTAATGACAAAACACCCAATTACAGTGAATGGTAAAATGTCTGTCGCAGCTGCGGCACGTATGATGGTGTGGGAAGGAATTGAATTACTTCCTGTCGTTGAGGAAGGAAATAAACTGCAAGGTATCATTAGCCGTCAAGATGTACTTCAGGCACTGCAAATGATTCAACGTCAGCCACAAGTTGGAGAAACAATTGATGATATCGTAACGAATCAATTTATGACGCCAAAAGAAGCGAAAAATGAGCATCTATATCAATTTTCGGTGACGCCGCAAATGACGAATTCAATCGGAACGTTATCGTACGGTGTATTTGCAACAATTGTGACAGAAGCGACAAATCGCGTCATTCGTGCGCAAAAGAAAAGCGATTTAATTGTTGAAAACTTAACAATTTATTTCGTGAAGCCGGTTCAAATTGATAATGTTGTATCGGTTCATCCGAAAGTATTAGAAATCGGGCGTAAATTTGGTAAGGTCGATGTAGAGGTGCATCATGAAGGTAATGTCGTTGGAAAAGCATTACTTATGGTTCAGTTAATTGATAAATAAAAAGATGGAACAAATCGTTTTGATTTGTTCCATTTTTTTTTGTTGTTTTAAATTTGAAAGACATGATTTTAGATGAGAGTTTTAGTGAAATATGTATGGGATGGAGTGGAAAAGTAACACGATAAAAGACAGAATAGTAATTTAATTTTGGTATATATTGTGTTATGATTATATTGTAAGAAAATGGATTTCTGGAAGGTGGTATACATTATGTCGTCAGCCGTACTCTTTTTTGGTAGTATCGCACTATTTTACGTTCTTGTAATGATACCGATCCAATATTTATATTTACAAGGTTTACATGAAAAAAAGGAAAAGACAGGATTATCTCAGCGAGAGCTATATGAAAAAATGTCTTTTGGAGAAGAACAATTACATTTTCACGTACAAGGTAACCCATTTAATATACCATCTGCGTTTGTTGCATATATGATTTTGAAAGTTAAGGGTCGTAAAAAAGCATCACAATATTGATGCTTTTTTTATGTTGCTTCATAGACTTCGGCTTCTTTAACTGCTAATGGTAAGAAGTGTTTGTATTGGCGAAACCCATTAAATACACTTGCACTACCAAATAGAACGAATAAAATACCAACGATAATACGAGCGGTTGAAAGTTCTAAAAAGAATTGGTTTACCCCGAAAAATAAAACGAATGAACCGAGTGCCATTGCGGATTTTCCTGAGAGCCAACCTTTTTCCATTGGGCGGTTTGTACGAAAGTATTTTGTTTTGTAAAAGAGGTACAACATAAATGAGACGATAATACAGAAGACTAATACTGGCATAATGAACACTCCCATCGCTTTGTGAAAAATAATAGAAAAGAAAAAGAAATATCTAAACTTTCTAACTTCTATTATAAAGCAATTGTTCGCATGTATGAAATACTTTCCGTTATAATGGAGGATAAAGCGAAGAAGTTGATTAAAAAGGAGATTATACATATGCATGAGCAAATTTTAGGAGCAATTAAAGAGTTTGATACAATTATTATTCATCGCCACGTGCGTCCGGACCCAGATGCATTAGGTTCACAGGGTGGCCTTGGTACAATTCTACAAGAATCGTTTCCAGAGAAAAATATTTATACGGTTGGGTACAATGAACCGTCGTTAGCGTACTTAAGAGTAATGGATGATATTGAAGATAGTGTATACGAAAATGCGCTTGTTATCGTTTGTGATACTGCGAATCAAGAACGTGTTGACGATCAACGCTATACAAAAGGGAAGATGTTAATTAAAATTGATCATCATCCAAATGAAGATCCATATGGAGATATTACGTGGGTAGATACGGCAGCGAGTTCTACAAGTGAAATGATTTATGAGTTTTACACGTATGGAAAAGATAAAGGATTAAAAATAACAAAAGAAGCAGCTCGCCTTATTTTAGCTGGAATTGTTGGGGACACAGGTCGTTTCTTATTCCCGAATACAACAGCAAAAACACTTCGTTACGTAAGTGAGCTTGTTGATATGGGTGTGAAATTCACAGATTTATACAATGAAATGTATAAGACAAAAGAAAAAATTGCTCGTTTAAACGGTTATATTTTACAAAACTTTACGATGGTAGAAGAAGGAGCAGCTTACATTAAATTAACGAAAGAAGTATTAGAAGAGTTTGATGTACTTTCTTCTGAAGCATCTGGTGTTGTTGGAGCACTTGGCAATATTGATGGATTAAAGGCGTGGGTTCTATTTTTAGAGGAAGACGACGTAATTCGTGTTCGTCTTCGTTCAAAAGGACCAGTTATAAACAAATTAGCAATGCAATATAACGGCGGAGGACACCCGATGGCTTCTGGTGCGAAGGCATCTTCTTGGGAAGAAGCGGATCGTCTTTTTGCTGATTTACGTGAGATTTGTAAATAAGAGAGTATATGTTAGAACGAAAAGAAGGAGCGGCGCTAAAGCCCTCCTTCTTTATTTTTCTTTCTCTATAGTAATGCTAATTTCAAGCACTGTATCAAAAGATATTGTATCGACTTTAAAACGGTATAGCCGATCGTAATGTTTGTACGTCTTGTTTTCGATTACCTTTTTGAGTAGGTCTTTATTTTTTGCGATACTTTGAATGTTTTTCGTTAAAAGATGCTGGAGATCATTATGGATAGATGTAGTCATATTTTCGAGTGTAAGATTGTCTAAATCGTATTTTTCTCGATTGATAAGTTTTATTTTAATCTCTTGAATGGTTAAGAGCCGTTTATTTTCAGTGTTCAATTTTTCTTGATCTTCGAGAAGGACGTGGAGTTTTGCTTCTTGTTTTTCTATAATTTCTCTTTGTTCTGCTATTTTACTAGCTTGTTCTTCTTGAAAAACACCGTATATGTACAAAAAAATAAACCAGCTCAACACGCCTCCAACAGCAGCACCAGCTAATACTAAGTACCATCTTTTTGCTGTATTGGCACTTGGTACTCTCATACATGTTCCTGCGTTAGCCATTTAATAATAATGAGACCTGTTTGCATACCACCAGTTGCGAAAAAAATAAGGAGAATTTGTTTTACGATATCTTTCATATCTCCGCCAAAGAAACTTCTTTCAAAGCTATAAAAGGTATCGAATGTTCCGCCGATTGCTGCAACGAGTGCCCAAATTCTTAAATTTTGGGCGAATTGATTAATGTAAGTTAGAGCTGGTTTTCCGATAAGAAACGCACCAAATCCACCAATTAATGAACCGCCAAGTATAACCCCAAAGGCAATAAAATAACTAATAATAAGCAGAGAGAAAAAAGTATGTTCTCTTACATCCATCGTCATTCCCCTTTCTTCTTCATATATATGGACAAAGTATAAGAAGTATGTTTTGATTTCCGCTTTCCTCATCACCTATAATAAAAGTAGTCAAATAGGTAAAGAGAGGGTACAACAGTGAAGTTTGTGCATTTACAATGTCAAACCGTTTTTAGTTTATTAAAAAGTGCTTGTAAAATTGATGAGCTTGTAGTCAGGGCGAAAGAACTTGGTTTCTCATCGCTGGCTATTACGGATGAAAATGTTATGTATGGCGTTATTCCGTTTTATAAAGCATGTAAGAAACATGGTATACAGCCTGTTATTGGATTAACCGCTTCTATTTTTAGTGAAGAAGAAGAAAGGTCTTATCCGCTTGTATTACTTGCTGAGAATGAAATAGGCTACCAAAATTTATTAAAGATTTCTAGCAGTATTATGACAAAGTCCAAAGAAGGTATCCCTAAGAAGTGGCTTGCGCATTATGCGAAAGGATTAATTGCTATTTCACCAGGTAAAGATGGCGAAATTGAGCAATTATTACTAGAAGACAATGAGAGTCAGGCTGAAGAAGTAGCTCGAACATATCAAAATATGTTCGGCCATTTTTATATGAGTTTGCAGCATCATGCAATTCAAGATGAGTTGCTTTTACAAGAGAAGCTACCTGAATTTATTAGTAGGGTTAATATTCCAGTCGTTGCAACAAACGATGTGCGTTATATCAATCAAAGTGACGCACTTGTTCACGAATGTTTACTATCTGTTGAAAGTGGAACGAAAATGACTGATCCAGATAGGCCGAGGCTGAAAACAGATCAATATTATTTAAAATCATCGGATGAAATGGAAGCACTATTTTCCCATGCGCCGGAAGCAATCCAAAATACAATAAAAATTGCAGAGCGTTGCCAAGTAGAAATACCGTTCCATGTAAATCAACTTCCGAAGTTTCCTGTTCCGTCTAACGAAACGAGTGATATATACTTGCGTCGTGTTTGTGAAGAAGGTTTGCGGAAACGATATGGTGCGCCGAAAGAAGTGCATATAAAGCGTTTAAATCATGAATTAAATGTTATTTCTCGTATGGGATTTAGTGATTATTTCCTCATCGTATGGGATTTTATGAAGTATGCACATGAAAATCATATTTTAACAGGACCAGGTCGTGGATCGGCAGCTGGTTCACTCGTCTCATACGTATTAGAAATTACAGATATTGATCCGATTGAATACGATCTATTATTTGAAAGGTTTTTAAATCCTGAACGTGTGACGCTTCCCGATATTGATATTGATTTTCCAGACATAAGACGTGATGAGATGATTCGCTATGTGAAAGATAAATACGGTCAGCTTCGTGTTGCGCAAATTGTAACGTTTGGTACGCTTGCAGCAAAAGCAGCAATTAGAGACATTGCCCGCGTAATGGGGCTTCCGCCACGAGATATTGATATATTTTCAAAACTTATCCCATCAAAGCTCGGTATAACGTTAAAAGATGCATATGAAGAATCACAATCACTTCGTGAGTTTATACAAGGGAATCTTCTGCATGAGCGTGTGTTTGAAATCGCAAAACGTGTAGAAGGTTTACCACGTCATACGTCTATTCATGCCGCTGGCGTTATTATGAGTCAAGAACCGTTAACAGGCAGTGTAGCAATTCAAGAAGGACATAACGATGTTTATGTTACGCAATATCCAGCTGATGCGCTAGAAGAACTTGGGTTGCTTAAGATGGACTTTTTAGGGTTACGTAATTTAACGTTACTTGAAAATATTATAAAATTTATCGCGAATAAAACAGGGAAAGAAATCGATATAAGAAACTTACCTCTTCAAGATGAAAAGACGTTCCAATTATTAGGGAGAGGGGATACAACAGGTGTATTCCAGCTTGAGTCAGGTGGTATGCGAAATGTACTTCGCGGGTTAAAACCGAATGAGTTTGAAGATATCGTAGCTGTTAACTCGTTATACAGACCGGGGCCGATGGAACAGATACCAACCTTTATTGAATCGAAACATGGAAAAAGAAAAATTGAATATTTACATCCGGATTTAAAGCCAATTTTAGAAAGAACATACGGCGTCATTGTATACCAAGAACAAATTATGCAAATTGCATCGAAGTTAGCAGGGTTTTCGCTCGGAGAAGCAGATTTACTGCGCCGTGCAGTGAGTAAAAAAAATCGTGATATTTTAGATCAGGAACGTAAGCATTTTGTTCAAGGGTGTTTGCAAAATGGTTATGATGAGACGTCTGCTGAGAAAATTTATGATTTAATTGTAAGATTTGCGAATTACGGTTTTAACCGAAGTCACGCTGTAGCTTACAGTATGATCGGATATCAGCTTGCCTATTTGAAAGCGAACTATACGCTGGAATTTATGACGGCATTATTATCAAGTGCAATTGGAAATGAAGATAAAATTGTACAGTATATACGAGAAACGAAGCGGAAAGGCTTTCACGTTTTGCCGCCGTCTCTTCAGAGAAGTGGTTACAACTTCCAAATAGAAGGGAATGCGATACGTTACAGTTTACTTTCGATCCGAAATATTGGAATGGCTACAGTAACGGCATTATTAGAAGAACGAAAGAAAAAAATGTTCGAAGATTTGTTTGAATTTTGTCTCCGTATGCCGTCAAAGTTTGTGACGGAGCGCAATTTAGAAGCTTTCGTCTGGTCCGGATGTTTTGATGATTTTGGTGTTTCGAGAACGAATTTATGGAAAAGTATTAAAGGGGCATTAGAGTACGCGAATCTCGCACGTGATTTAGGAGATGCTGTTCCAAAATCAAAATACGTACAAGGAGAAGAGCTATCTTTTATTGAACAACTAAATAAAGAGAAGGAAGCACTTGGCTTTTATTTATCAAGTTATCCGACAGCGCAGTATGTAAAGTTAGCAAAAGAATTAGAAATTCCATCTCTCGCTCAGGCGATGCGACACAAGAAAAAAGTACAAAGAGCTATTGTGTATATAACAAGTGTGAGAGTGATTCGTACGAAAAAGTTTCAAAAGATGGCATTTATTACATTCTGTGATCAAAATGATGAAATGGAAGCAGTCCTCTTCCCGGAAACGTATATACATTTCTCGGACAAGTTACAAGAAGGAGCAATTGTTTTAGTTGACGGTACGATTGAGCTAAGAAATCATAAGCTGCAATGGATTGTAAATGGTCTATATCCGCTAGAGGAAATGGATGTTTATGAAGAAAAGAAAGACGCATCTGTTTACGTGAAATTGCCGTCTCAGTATGAGAAAAAGCTTTTAAATCAGGTTACGAAAATATTGTTCGACTATTCAGGTTTTGCGAAAGTACTAATTTATTATGAAAAGGAACATAAAATGGTACAATTATCTCGGAGTTTATCGATTCATCCAAGTGAAGAATGTTTAGGAGCACTTCGTGAAATTGTCGGGGAAGAAAATGTAGTTGTGAAAATATAATGGACAATTTCCCTACACTTCGATTATTATAGTAGTAGTGTTCGTGGTCAGACCACTTGGAGAAATTGATATCAGCAAGAATAATTTGAGGAGAGTGGATAGTTTGTCAACACTTCGTGAAGAAGCACTTCACATGCATAAAGTGCATCAAGGAAAATTAGAAACTGTATCAAAAGTAAAAGTAGAAAATGCAAAAGATTTAAGTCTTGCATATTCTCCAGGGGTTGCAGAACCTTGTAAAGAAATTTATGACGATAAAAGTAAGGTATATGAATATACGATGAAGGGAAATATGGTAGCAGTTGTGACAGACGGAACAGCTGTACTTGGTCTTGGTAACATTGGACCTGAAGCATCTCTTCCAGTAATGGAAGGTAAAGCTGTATTATTCAAGAGCTTTGCTGGTGTAGATGCATTCCCGATTGCCTTAAATACAAACGATGTAGATAAAATTGTTGAAACTGTAAAATTAATGGAGCCAACTTTTGGCGGCGTTAACTTAGAAGATATCGCAGCACCAAACTGCTTCATTATTGAAGAGCGTTTGAAAAAAGAAACAAATATTCCTATCTTCCATGATGATCAACACGGAACAGCTATCGTAACAGTAGCAGGTCTTGTAAATGCACTGAAATTAGTTGGAAAGAAAATGTCTGACATTAAAGTTGTCGCAAATGGCGCAGGTGCAGCAGGTATTGCAATTATTAAACTTTTATATCGCTATGGTGTACGCGACATTATTATGTGTGACCGTAAAGGGGCAATCTATGATGGTCGTCCTACAGGTATGAATCCGGTGAAGGATGAAGTTGCAAAATATACAAATAAGAATCGTATAGAAGGTTCTTTAGCTGATGTTGTACATGGTGCGGACGTATTCATTGGTGTATCTGCAGAAGGTGCATTAACAGAAGAGATGGTTCGTACAATGAATGACGATGCGATTATTTTTGCAATGGCGAATCCGGTTCCAGAAATTATGCCAGAATTGGCAAAAGCAGCGGGCGCAGCTGTTGTTGGAACAGGTCGTTCTGACTTCCCGAACCAAGTAAATAATGTACTGGCGTTCCCTGGTATTTTCCGCGGTGCACTTGACGTACATGCGACACAAATTAACGAAGAAATGAAGATGGCAGCTGTACAGGCTATTGCTGAGCTTGTAGCAGAAGATGAGTTGAATGCAGATTATATCATTCCGGCACCATTTGACGCGCGTGTAGCGCCTCAAGTAGCGGCTTACGTTGCAAAAGCAGCAATGGAAACAGGAGTAGCTCGCCGTCAAGTAGATCCAAATGAGATCGCTGAAAAAACAAAACAATTAGCGCTGATTGGTAAAGAATAAGCGAGGAATTTCCATTGACATCATCAAATACAAAAGTATATCTCGAAATTGTAAAAAAAATCCGTTCCATTATGGAAGAGGATGGATTGGTAGCGGGGGATCGTTTGCCGTCTGAGCGTGAGTTAAGTTCACGCTTAAACGTAGGACGTTCCTCTGTAAGAGAAGCATTGCGTGCTTTAGAACTGGTAGGATTGATTGAAACGAGACGTGGTGAAGGGACATTTATTCGAAACTTTTATGATAACGGCCTTGTACAATTAATTGCTCCGTTCTTACTGCAAGATGAGAAAACAATTCGTGATTTATTACAAACGAAACGATTGCTTGAGAAAGATATGATTCGAATTGTATGTAATTTACCGAAAGAAACGTTTTCTAAAGTACTAAGTAGATTACACCAAGTACTTGAAGGAAATGAAAACTCAATCCCAACGCTTCATCAAACGTTCTTTAAAACACTTATTGAACAAGTCGATAATTATTTACTATATCGCATTTGGATGATCGTAAATGATTACGTAGCAACTCTTTCTTGTAAAGTTTCAAGAAATTCTATCGATATGTATAGAAAGCTTTATGCTACTTTGGAAGAAAAACAAGAAAATGATGCACTAAAAATTTACGATGAATTAGTAGAGAATATACAGTTTCACTCGTAATGTATAAAATTTGTCGAAATGACCATGACACGTTATGACAAACATTCTACCGCTTAGCGGTTAAAGTTAAACGTAAAGAGTGAGGTTATTAGACAGATTGAGAAGATAAGGCTAACATCAAACTTTGGTGTTAGCCCCATTTTCTTCTTACGCTAACCTTAGCTCTCAACGAAGGGGGTCAAATTGTGCTAAGAGATTTATTCGTGAAAAAGAAAAAGTACGCTGCAATACCTTCAGAACAAGTACGAAAAGATGTACCAGATGGCGTTATGACAAAATGTCCGGAATGTAAAAAAATCATGTATACGAAAGAACTTCTAAAAAATTTAAAAGTATGTGTGAATTGTGGATATCATCATCCTATGAATGCATGGGAACGTCTTGATAGTATATTGGACGAAGGGTCATTCCGTGAGTATGACAAAGAAATGGTTTCATTAAATCCACTCGAGTTTCCAGGTTATGAAGAGAAACTAGAGAGCGATCGTAAGAAGACTGAATTAAACGAAGCGGTTGTAACTGGTGAAGGAACAATTGATGACATGCTTGTTGTTGTTGCAGTAATGGATTCTCGTTTTCGAATGGGGAGCATGGGCTCTGTGGTAGGAGAAAAAATCGCCCGTGCGGTTGAAAAGGCGTACGACTTACAAGTTCCATTTATTATCTTTACTGCTTCGGGTGGTGCCCGTATGCAAGAAGGGATATTAAGTTTAATGCAAATGGCAAAAACAAGCGTAGCTTTGAAAAAGCATAGTAATGCAGGAGGATTATTTATTTCTGTTATGACTCACCCAACGACGGGCGGGGTTTCAGCGAGTTTCGCTTCACTTGGTGATTATAATCTTGCAGAACCAGGTGCACTTATCGGATTTGCTGGTAGACGTGTAATTGAACAAACGGTGCGTGAGAAACTACCGGAAGATTTCCAAACGGCAGAATTCTTACTAGATCATGGTCAATTAGATGCGGTGGTGCATCGTGATGATATGAGAGAATCGCTTCGCAAGATTTTAGAAGTTCATCAAGGAGGGGGAATGGCTGTATGGCAGAGCTAGAATTTGAAAAACCAGTTGTTGAGCTAAGAAATAAGATTCGTGAACTGAAAGACTATACGAAAAACAGCCAGATGGACTTCAGTGAGGAGATTCGTATTTTGGAAGACAAGCTAGAAAATTTAGAGGAAGATATATACGGTAATCTGAAAGTATGGGACCGTGTTCAAATTGCTCGTCATGCAGAACGACCGACAACGCTCGATTATATTGAGCACTTATTTACTGATTTTTTCGAATGTCATGGAGATCGTCTATTTGGCGATGATGCAGCGATTGTCGGCGGCATTGCGAAATATAAAGGGATGCCTGTAACTGTAATTGGGCATCAGCGCGGAAAAGATACGAAAGAAAATATTCGCCGTAACTTTGGAATGCCTCATCCAGAAGGATATCGAAAAGCATTACGCTTAATGAAGCAGGCGGAAAAGTTCAATCGTCCTATTATTTGTTTCATTGATACGAAAGGGGCTTATCCTGGTAAAGCTGCTGAAGAACGTGGTCAAAGTGAAGCTATCGCCCGCAATTTATTTGAAATGGCAGGTTTAACTGTACCTGTTATTTGTATCGTTATTGGTGAAGGTGGTAGTGGCGGTGCGCTAGGCCTTGGAGTGGGAGATTACATTCATATGCTAGAAAATTCCACTTATTCTGTTATTACACCAGAGGGTGCAGCGGCAATTCTTTGGAAAGATGCAGGAAAAGCAAAGGAAGCTGCAGAGGCAATGAAAATTACAGCAGCAGATTTGAAAGAATTAGGTGTAATTGATGAAATTATTCCAGAGGCAAAAGGTGGAGCTCACCGTAATCTTTCAAAACAGTCAGAAAATATAGATTTAATGATTAGAAAAACTTTTGAACAATTAAACGGGATTTCGAAAGATGAATTAATCGAAAAACGTTATGAAAAATATATGAAAATTGGGCAAGTTTCGTTTTCAAACGCTTCCATTGGGATAAAATAAGAAAAGCGTGCGTTCCTCTTCGCGAATGCACGTTTTTATTATGAAAAGACACATCTTCTCCATTGTGTTTTTATATTTTTTCGTGTTATTTTATTATAAGGCAAATAATCTTTATGAGGTGAGTACAAATGAAACGTATTGGTGTATTAACAAGTGGTGGAGATTCACCTGGTATGAATGCTGCCATTCGTGCAGTTGTTCGTAAAGCGATTTTCCATGATATTGAAGTATATGGTATTTACCATGGATACGCTGGATTAATTTCTGGTCACATTGAAAAATTAGAACTTGGTTCTGTTGGCGATATTATCCACCGCGGTGGTACGAAATTATATACAGCAAGATGTCCTGAGTTTAAAGACCCAGAAGTACGACTAAAAGGTATCGAGCAATTAAAGAAACATGGTATCGAAGGACTTGTTGTTATTGGTGGAGATGGTTCTTACCAAGGCGCTAAAAAATTAACTGAACAAGGATTCCCGTGTGTTGGTGTACCAGGTACAATCGACAATGATATCCCTGGAACAGACTTCACAATTGGTTTCGATACAGCTTTAAACACTGTTATTGATGCAATTGATAAAATCCGTGACACAGCTACATCTCATGAACGTACATATGTTATCGAAGTAATGGGACGTCACGCTGGTGATATCGCATTATGGGCTGGTTTAGCTGATGGTGCAGAAACAATCTTAATTCCAGAAGAAGAGTATGACATGGATGATGTTATCGCTCGTCTGAAGCGTGGTAGTGAACGTGGTAAAAAACACAGTATTATCGTTGTAGCTGAAGGTGTTGGAAGTGCAATTGACATCGGTAAGCACATTGAAGAAGCAACAAACTTTGATACTCGTGTAACTGTATTAGGTCACGTACAACGTGGTGGATCACCAAGTGCACAAGACCGTGTATTAGCAAGTCGTCTTGGCGCAAGAGCAGTTGAATTATTAATTGCTGGTAAAGGTGGACGTTGTGTAGGTATTCAAGATAACAAACTTGTTGATCATGATATTATCGAAGCGTTAGCTCAAAAGCATACAATCGATAAAGATATGTATCAATTATCTAAAGAATTATCCATCTAATTGACGTAATGTCAGATATTTGGGAACGGTTTCATAATTTTCGGAGGTGCAATATGCGTAAAACTAAAATTGTATGTACTATAGGTCCTGCTAGTGAAAGTATTGAAAAATTAGAGCAATTAATCGAAGCAGGTATGAACGTTGCTCGTTTAAACTTCTCTCATGGTAGCCATGAAGAGCACGGAGCTCGTATTAAAAACATTCGTGAAGCTTCAAAGAAAACTGGTAAAACAGTTGGTATCTTACTTGATACAAAAGGTCCAGAAATCCGTACTCACGACTTCGTAGACGGACAAGCTGAGCTTGTAACAGGTGCAGAAGTAGTTCTTTCTACTGAGCAAGTATTAGGTACTGCAGAGAAGTTCTCTGTATCTTATGCTGGTCTTTATGACGATGTAGACCCAGGTTCTCGCATTCTAATCGATGACGGTCTTATCGAACTAGAAGTAATCGAAAAAGCTGATGGAAACATCCGTACAAAAGTTCTTAACAGCGGAACTGTAAAAAATAAAAAAGGTGTTAACGTACCAAACGTAAGCATTAAGCTTCCTGGTATCACTGAAAAAGACGTAAAAGATATCATCTTCGGTATCGAGCAAAAAGTTGATTTCATCGCAGCTTCATTCGTACGTAAAGCGTCTGACGTATTAGAAATCCGTGAATTATTAGAAGAGCATGGTGCTCAATACATCCAAATCGTACCGAAAATCGAAAACCAAGAAGGTATCGACAACATCGATTCAATCTTAGAAGTTTCTGACGGTTTAATGGTAGCTCGTGGTGATATGGGTGTAGAAATTCCACCAGAAGAAGTACCATTAGTACAAAAACGTCTAATCAAAAAATGTAACGTGTTAGGTAAACCAGTTATTACTGCGACACAAATGTTAGACTCTATGCAACGTAACCCACGTCCAACTCGTGCGGAAGCAAGTGACGTAGCTAACGCAATCTTCGATGGTACAGATGCAATCATGCTTTCAGGTGAAACAGCTGCTGGTCAATATCCGGTAGAAGCAGTAACAATGATGGCTAACATTGCAGTACGTGTTGAAAAATCATTACAATACGAAGATATGTTCAAAAAACGTATTAAAGAGTTCACTCCAACAATTACAGATGCAATTAGCCAATCTGTTGCGCATACAGCACTTGCTCTTGATGTAGCTGCAATCGTAGCTCCAACAGAAAGTGGACATACTGCGAAAATGATCTCTAAATACCGTCCAAAATCTCCAATTGTAGCTGTAACATCTGACGAGCAAGTAGGACGTCGTCTTGCGCTTGTTTGGGGTGTACAAGCGTTTATGGCTGAGAAGCGCGCAGCTTCAACTGACGAAATGTTAGATACAGCAATTCAAACAGGTATGGATGCAGGTCTAATCGGACTTGGAGATACTGTAGTAATTACTGCTGGTGTTCCAGTTGCTGAAACTGGAACAACAAACTTAATGAAAATCCACGTTGTTGGTGAAGAAGTTGCTAAAGGACAAGGAATCGGTCGTAAAGCTGCAAAAGGTAAAGTAGTTGTAGCAAAAACAGCTGCTGAAGCTGTAGCGAACGTAAACGAAGGTGATATCCTTGTTACAACAAGTACTGATAAAGATATGATTCCTGCAATCGAAAAAGCTGCTGCTTTAGTTGTAGAAGAAGGTGGCTTAACAAGCCATGCGGCTGTTGTAGGCGTATCAATCGGTATTCCTGTTATCGTTGGTGTAAACGGCGTAACAGCAACTTTAAAAAATGGCCAAGAAGTAACAGTTGATGCAGCACGCGGAATTGTTTATAATGGACATGCGGAAGTGCTATAAGTAATACGGAGAGAAGGATCGGAGTCCTTCTCTTTTTTTTACACAAAAACGAGATAGAATTAGTTTAAAGCGCCTAGAATTGCTTTTAAAAGCGGTTTGTTATGAGTTTTAGTATGAAAGGGTATCTATATTTCGTATGATGTATATAGGCGTTGTGAGGGTGTTAAAAGTGAGTTGTGAGAGGGGTGTAGAACTATGAAGTGGTTACTATTCTTGTTTATTTTAATACCGGCGATTGAGATTACGGTCTTAATTGGATCAAGTCATGTAATAGGTTTATGGTCTACGTTCGCTATGATTGTATTTACAGGTGTTGTAGGTGTGTATTTGGCGAAAAGACAAGGATTTAAAGTGCTTGGAGAGATTCAATCTAAGTTGAATAGAGGGGAAATGCCAGGTGAGGCAGTACTAGATGGTATTTTTGTATTTATAGGAGGTATTCTCTTGGTGCTTCCTGGGTATGTGACAGATGTGCTAGGGTTTATCTGCGTGATCCCTATTACGAGAGCTTTATTGAAGCCGCTTGTTATGAAGTGGATGGAATGGAAATTTAGAAAGAACTCTACTATTATCATTCAGAAGTAGCACTTAGATTATAACAATCTAAGTGCTATTTTTTTGTCTTGTAAGAGGAGAGGGGTTTTCTGATTGAGGCTTCGCTTTACTGCGCTATTTGTGGGGGATTTCTATCTCAAAGTTGGGTTGCTCGTAAGTGTCTGATGTGGGGGCGAATGATGAGTGGGGATGAACAAAACGTCCGCTTATTATATTTGCTATATAATTTTCGTTTGAACTCTTGTTGTGCTTCGATTAAACGTGTAATTTTTAAATGCTATTAATTTGGATGAATAAGATGGAGAGAAATGCAGCTAAATTAAAGTTTTGCTTTCATATAAAAGGTGGGGATTGTTAGTTGAAGCCTTATTCTATGTGGTTTTGTATATTTATTCATTTACATAAAAAGTAATAAATGTAAGTAATAAATACAGATAAAATAGAATAAAAATGTATTTTTGATTAGAAAATGTGTTTTTTATGCAAAAAAACAAGAGGATTATCCTTTTTCTGGGTAATGCTCTTGTTACATGTGAGTAGTGTGAAAAAATAAGTGAAAGGAATAATCAGTGGGAAATTCCCACTGATTACAGCTTGTTTTTTATATGAATTAGAAACTTTTATTTTGAAGGTGAACCTTTAATATATTTCCACAAGTCATGGAAGACATTAGCTTTGTGTAATGTATTAAGTAGTACTAAGGTGACTGGACCGATGATTAATCCTAAAAAGCCAAAAAGCTTAAAGCCGACAAATAGAGCGACGAGTGTTGCTAATGGATCGAGACCGATGTTAGATGAAAGTACTTTCGGTTCCATAATTTGTCTTTGGACAATCACGACGATGTATAAAATGAGAAGACCAATGGCGAATGCGGTATCGCCAGTGAAAAATACGTATATAACCCATGGAACGAAGACTGCGCCTGTTCCTAAATATGGTAGTAAATCTACAACTCCTGTAATAATCGCAATAGTAATGGCGTATGGTACGCGTAATATTAAAAGTCCGATCAGTACAATGACGGTTGTCATAGATACGAGTGTAAGTTGTGCTTTCACAAAACCAAATAAAGCTTTTTTTAAGTCGACAAAAATAGTTTTTCCGTAGCCATGTACACGATTTGGTAGTAATTTTCTTGTTTTTTGAGCAAGACGGTGCCAATCGTAACTAATGAAGAAAGTGGCTAATAAAATGAATACAAGGACAGTTAACGTTGTTGGCAGTGCACTAATGAAATTTGTTAATCCGCTTATAATGGCGGTTAAAAGTTCTTTCATTTGTGTTGTTGCTTCTGTTCCTAAGTTTTGAATGTTTTGTGTAATTGTATAGCGCTGTGGTTCTCCAAGATGATTAAATTTAGAGATTAAATCATCGTAGAGAGGCATAATATGATTAAGTGCAAATTGCTGAGCGAATGTAACGATATCCGGAAACTTTACTGTAACAAGTTGGAGTAAGTATGTTGTGGCAGATATTGCTTCAGTCACAAGATATGTAACAAGTCCAACGATAGCTCCAAATACGAGAATTAAGCTAACGAGTACTGCTAGTGCGCGAGGGAATTGTAGTTTTTGATTAAGGAAATTGACGACAGGATTAATCAAATAAGCAAATGCAAAAGCGATAATAAAAGGATAGATAAGCCCTGACATGTATAGTAATACATAGAACCCAGCTATCGTTGCTACAATGACAAATATGAGTCGCAATATCATATATAGTAAGTTTCGGTTCAAAGATGTATACCTCCCATTCCGATTTGGATTATCCTAATTCGTTCAACTTATAACTAGCGTGCTCTGCTGATTAAAGTCTTACTTTAGCGGCAGTAAATCTCCCGCCAAAGCCAAATTGATGAAGGCCAATAATCAGTGGAAGATGCCCAACTGATTAAAGTGTTACTTTATGTTATAGTGGAATGATGGATTTAGCCTGCTTTTTTCGGTATATGAATGGCTGTGAAAGCCTATTCGTGATGCTACTACTATATGGTAAAAACTTCATTTTCTCTTCTTTTTATTTTACCTGTTTCTTATTAGAAAAGAAAGAAGAGACGACTGTTTTCAAAAATGTATACATGCTTAAATTTTTTTGGTGAAAGTCTCTTTTTAGAATGTATAAAAAATTGAAGGTGTTATCGATAAATAGGCATCTGTATAGCATGTATAACGATAGGTTTAAAGGTATTTTTGTTTGGAAATGAGTTCATTATTTTCAGAAAGGAAGTGTAAACATGATTAGTCAGTCAACGTTATTTTTATTCATACTACTTATTATAGGACTTATTGCTAAAAACCAATCGCTTACTGTAGCTATTGGGGTGTTATTTCTATTAAAATTTACGTTTTTAGGAGATAAGGTCTTTCCTTATTTACAAACGAAAGGAATTAACCTAGGTGTAACGGTCATTACAATAGCGGTGCTAGTACCGATTGCGACGGGGGAAATAGGTTTTAAACAACTTGGAGAAGCGGCGAAATCGTATTATGCGTGGATTGCTTTAGCTTCAGGTGTAGCAGTCGCTTTGTTAGCGAAAGGCGGCGTGCAATTGTTGACAACGGATCCTCATATTACAACTGCGCTTGTTTTTGGGACAATTATAGCGGTTGCGTTATTTAATGGGGTTGCTGTTGGTCCGTTAATTGGGGCTGGAATTGCCTATGCGGTTATGAGTATTATACAAATGTTTAAATAAGGAATTTTATAGTAATATAAAATTTTTGAATTCTTTCTGTTCACAAAAGTCAGATAATTGTTTATAATAGGATTAGAAACTTTGAAAAGTTACATAACAGCAGAGACTTTACACCAGATAAAATAAAAACAACATAAAACAANNTTGTTTTATGTTGTTTTTATCATAAAACTCTTCGGAATGTATTTTCCTCACTAACTTGTTGTTTTGAGCGTGAGGATTCGGGGAGACATTCACGCTCATGCTTTCCATGTAAACCATGGACAATAAGAGGGGAACATCGCAACAAATTTGCATGATCGTGCATTTTGCTTGCCTAAAGAGTGAACGGGCGTTCATAATTCATAAGGGGAGCAAATAGATATAAGGAGCAAGGTTGGGAGAATTTTCAGGAAAAGGAGAGAATGTCATGACTGTTATTCGAGGTTTAGAAGGGGTAGTAGCAACAACATCATCTGTGAGCTCTATTATTGATGATACATTAACTTATGTTGGGTATAATATTGATGATTTAGCTGAGAATGCTACGTTTGAAGAAGTAGTGTACTTATTATGGCACCGCAAGCTTCCTAATGAAAAAGAACTAGCGGAATTTAATGAAATTGTATCTGAATACTATAAAGTTCCAGGTGAGATTTTAACATATTTGAAACAAGTAGATTTAAAAATTGCACATCCGATGTCTGTTTTACGAACTGCAATTTCCATGCTATCATTATACGATGAGAGCGCTGAAATTATGGATGAAAAGTCTAATTATTTGAAAGCGGTTAAATTACAGGCTCAAGTAGGAACTTTAGTTGCTGCTTACGCGAGAATCCGTAAAGGTTTAGATATTGTTGAGCCAAGAAAGGATTTATCATTAGCTGCAAACTTCTTGTACATGTTAAATGATCGCGAGCCAAATGAAGTTGAAATTGAAGCTTTTGATAAGGCACTTGTACTTCATGCAGATCATGAGTTAAACGCTTCTACATTTACTGCACGTGTTTGCGTAGCTACACTTTCAGATGTATATTCTGGTATTACAGCAGCAATTGGTGCATTAAAAGGTCCTCTTCACGGTGGGGCAAATGAAAATGTAATGAAGATGTTAACTGAAATTGGCGAAGAAGAAAATGTAGAATCATATATTCATAATGCTCTTCAAAATAAAGTGAAAATCATGGGCTTTGGCCACCGTGTGTATGAGCAGGGTGATCCACGTGCAAAACACTTACGTGAAATGTCTAAGAGATTATGCGTGCTTTTAGGAGAAGACAAATGGTATAATATGTCTATCAAAATTGAAGACATTGTAACAAAAGAAAAAGGTCTTCCACCAAATGTTGATTTCTATTCAGCTTCTGTATACCATTGTTTAGGAATTGACCATGACTTATTTACACCTATTTTTGCAATTAGCCGTATGTCAGGCTGGTTAGCTCATATTCTAGAACAATATGAAAATAACCGTTTAATCCGTCCACGTGCTGATTATAATGGACCAACGCATCAAGTGTATGTTCCAATCGCACAAAGATAAGCAAAAAACACTATTTTGATAGTGAAAATACGCTTTCAAAAGTCTGATTTTTTCGGAAAGATGTAATGATTAGAATATTTTAATTTGACTAACGGTTTGAACTGAGGGGTTATTCCCTCAGTTTCATACATATGAAATTTCAAACATGGGGGTTATCACATTGACGACAGGTGAAAAAATTACTGTAACTAATGGTGTTATGAATGTACCAAACAATCCGATTATTCCATTTATTGAAGGAGATGGAATTGGTCCTGATATTTGGGCAGCTGCATCTCGCGTAATAGAAGCAGCAGTTGAAAAAGCTTATGATGGTGAGAAGAAAATCGTTTGGAAAGAAGTGCTTGCAGGGGAAAAAGCATTCAACCAAACAGGCGAGTGGTTACCAGAAGAGACTTTAAATTTAATCCGCGAATATTTAATCGCAATTAAAGGTCCACTTACAACTCCAGTTGGCGGTGGTATTCGTTCTCTAAACGTAGCACTTCGTCAAGAATTAGATCTATATGTATGTCTACGTCCAGTTCGTTATTTTGAAGGTGTTCCTTCACCTGTAAAACGTCCGGAAGATACTGATATGGTTATTTTCCGTGAAAATACAGAAGACATTTATGCTGGAATTGAATATGCACAAGGATCTCCAGAAGCAGAAAAAGTTCTTGCTTTCTTAAAAGAAGCAATGGGTGTTAATAAAATCCGCTTCCCAGAAACATCTGGTATTGGTATTAAACCAATCTCAGAAGAAGGGACAAAGCGTCTTGTTCGTGCTGCAATTCAATATGCAATTAACGAAAAACGCTCTTCTGTTACATTAGTTCATAAAGGAAACATTATGAAATTTACAGAAGGTGCTTTCAAAAACTGGGGTTACGAAGTAGCGGAACAAGAATTCGGCGACAAAGTATTTACTTGGGCTGAATATGATCGCATTGTTGAAAAAGATGGTAAAGATGCAGCGAATAAAGCGATGGCAGACGCTGAAGTGGCTGGAAAAATCATCGTAAAAGATTCTATTGCAGACATCTTCTTACAACAAATTTTAACTCGTCCACGTGAGTTCGATGTTGTTGCAACAATGAACTTAAATGGTGACTATATCTCTGATGCACTTGCTGCACAAGTAGGTGGAATTGGTATTGCACCTGGTGCAAACATTAACTATGTGACTGGACATGCTATCTTTGAAGCTACACATGGTACAGCTCCAAAATATGCAGGTTTAGATAAAGTAAACCCATCTTCAGTTCTTCTTTCAGGTGTATTATTATTAGAACACTTAGGATGGAACGAAGCTGCGAAATTAGTAACAGATTCAGTTGAGAAAACAATTGCATCAAAAGTAGTAACATATGACTTCGCTCGCCTAATGGAAGGCGCAACAGAAGTGAAATGTTCTGAGTTTGCTAATGAGCTTATTAAAAACATGGATGTAGCGATAATCAAAAACGCATAATTAAAGCGGGGGGTAAATTATGACAATCAAACGCAAGAAGGTTTCAGTCATCGGTGCAGGATTTACAGGAGCAACAACGGCATTCTTATTAGCACAAAAAGAACTTGCAGATGTTGTATTAGTGGACATTCCACAACTGGAAAATCCAACAAAAGGGAAAGCGTTAGATATGTTAGAAGCGAGCCCAGTACAAGGTTTTGATGCTAACATTATTGGAACATCTGATTACGCAGATACTGCTGATTCTGACGTTGTCGTTATTACAGCAGGTATTGCACGTAAGCCTGGTATGAGCCGTGATGACTTAGTAGCAACGAACTCTAAAATTATGAAAAGTATTACGCGCGACATTGCAAAACATTCACCAAATGCAATTATTGTTGTGTTAACAAATCCAGTTGATGCAATGACATATTCTGTATTTAAGGAAGCAGGATTCCCGAAAGAGCGTGTAATCGGCCAATCGGGCGTATTAGATACAGCTCGTTTCCGTACATTCATCGCACAAGAATTAAATCTTTCTGTAAAAGACATTACAGGATTTGTTCTTGGTGGACATGGTGACGACATGGTACCTCTTGTGCGTTATTCTTATGCAGGCGGTATTCCGTTAGAAACGTTAATTCCGAAAGAGCGTTTAGAAGCAATCGTAGAACGTACACGTAAAGGTGGCGGTGAGATTGTAGGCTTATTAGGAAACGGTAGTGCATATTACGCACCAGCAGCTTCTTTAGTTGAAATGACAGAAGCAATCTTAAAAGATCAACGCCGTGTATTACCAGCTATTGCGTACCTTGAAGGTGAGTATGGTTATAGTGACCTTTACTTAGGGGTACCAGTAATTCTAGGTGGTAACGGAATTGAAAAAATTATTGAATTAGAACTTCTTGCAGATGAAAAAGAAGCGTTAGATCGCTCTGTAGAATCTGTACGTAACGTAATGAAAGTTCTTGTTTAATAATTGAATAGTAGTGAAAAAGATTCGGGATTCCGAATCTTTTTCTACTATTTACCGAATTGTTTTTTTGAAATAATATGAAAACGCTATCATTTGTAATATCCTATAATGAAACTGTAGATTTATACTATACATTGCCCTCATCATAGTAAATTTCGGATAAGGTATCGCTTTTAGTAGGATAATAAGGTGAAAAAATCGGAGGGGGTTGTAACATGTTAAAGAAAAAAGTTCAAATTGGTCGTAAAATGGATGAAATTACAGTAGGAGAGAAATTATCTATCACTGAAAAAATTGAGGATAAAGATTTGTTATTGTACTTAGGGTTAACGAATGATGCCAATCCATTATATATTCAGCATGATTACGCATCCCAAACTCCGTATGAAAAGCCGATTGTACCAAGCATTATGCTAACGGGAATGATTACAACGGCAGTTACGAAATATTTACCGGGTCCAGGAAGTCATATTACTAGGAAGGACCTTACGTTCGTGAAGCATGTTCACCATTATGAAACGTTACAAATCCACTTTGAAGTTGTGGCTGTTTCTGAGGAGGAACATACAATTGATATGCTTGTATCTGCTCATGATGAAAAAGGAGAAACTGTTGTAAAGGGTTCATTAACAGTAACGCCACCTTATAAATCTGTTTCCATTATGGAAAAAGCATTAGATAATTTTTAAAAGATGAAAATATGAATAGCGCTAGCATACCTTGAATAAGGATGCTAGCGCTATTTTTAGTTGAAGAATCCTTCTTTGAACCCTTCAGCAAATTCTGAGCAACCCGTTTTAATCGTATCCCAGCTCGGAGCGTTGAAAGCAAGGATACATGTGACTGCTAAAGATAGAATGGGTAGTATTAGTCGCATAATAGACCTCCTGATTGTGTTAATTTATATATTAAGATTAATGATATAAATATCGGTAATTGAAGTCAATGAAAGGAGTGATTCTTTTAAGTGAGGTGGAAAAAAGAAGAAGTTATCTTTGAAACGATACGAGAAACTGAAGTGTGGGCCGATTCGATCGCGAATGAAATGTACGGGAGATTATTTGATGGATATGAAACGCTAGATTATAAAATAGCGTATGCTCTTTCGTTTTTCCTAGCACAAAATCAAGATTTTATCCCGCATTAACGGGCAGTAAGATCCCACCTCAAAATTCAGCGAAAGCAAAGAAGTTAGGTCGGGAATCAACTGCCCGTAAAAGCCCGATTGATTCAACTAATAATCAGTGGGGAATGAACAACCCCCACTGATTAAAGTTTCACTTTATAGTTCATACGGAAGTGAGCTTTAAAGAAGAGAGAGCAATCTATAAAGTTTGGCAAAATCCTGTGTAGTTGCAGGTGAAGCGTAATTACGTCTACTTTCTCAATTCTACACAAACGATCTCCATGAATAGACAATTATATTGAGAGGGACCTTGTTTTCTAGTATGATGAGAATAACGGGGGAAATACTAGGATGAAGAAGGTTTCAAGTCTATAACTTGGAGGAAAAGAATGAACAATCGTATTTTAGTAGTTGATGATGAGGAATTTATCTTAACTTTAATTGAATTTAATTTACAACAAGCTGGGTTTGAAGTTATAACAGCGATGGATGGAGAAATGGCGCTTCAAAAAGCGACAACAGAACGCCCAGATTTAATTATATTAGATTTAATGCTTCCGAAAATGGATGGTATGGAAGTGTGTAAAGAATTACGATTGCAGCGCGTTATGACGCCGATTTTAATGTTAACGGCAAAAGATGATGAGTTTGATAAGGTGCTAGGTCTTGAACTTGGGGCAGATGATTATATGACGAAGCCATTTAGTCCAAGAGAAGTTGTTGCTCGTGTGAAGGCAATTTTGCGCCGCACGAAATTACAACAAGAAGAACAAGTTGCAGAAGCGCCAGATGAAGATAGCATTACAATTGCAGAACTTAAAATTTTACCGGAGTTTTATGAGGCTTATTTCCAAGGAAGAAAGCTTGAATTAACACCAAAAGAATTTGAACTACTTGTGTATCTCGCGAAAAATAAAAGTCGCGTGTTGACGCGTGATCAATTATTAAGTGCTGTATGGAATTACGATTTTGCTGGTGATACACGAATTGTTGATGTTCATATTAGCCATTTGCGCGATAAAATTGAACAAAATACGAAAAAACCGACGTACATTAAAACGATACGTGGTTTAGGATATAAATTAGAGGAGCCAAAAGGGAATGAATAAATTTCGTTCCAGGCTTCTTTTTACATTTGTTTCTCTTATTGTATTTATTTTAGTTGGACTAGGCTTATTGCTAGAAACTGTGTTTGAAAACTACTATATAGATCATGCTAAAGAGAGAATGGTAAAAGAGACGGAGTATGTTGCGGCGTTAGCAGAAGAGCAAGGTTTTGATAAGGTCCTAAAAAATCCATACGTATTTGAAAAGTTAGAAGAAAAAATACCAGCTTCTATCGTATTTGTGAATGAAAAAAAGAAAGTTCAATATAGAAAAGGACAAGAATTGGCATTTAGTCCAGAGACGATTCAAGAACTTTCTTCGGAAGTGGCAAAACAACGAAGTAAAGTGATTACGAAAGAGACAGATCGAAAGAATCAATTTTATCATACGGTGTTCGTTCAAGATGTAGAAGGAAAACAAGGATACATTTTGGTGAAAAGTACAATCGATCCTTTAAGAGACGTACATCAAAAAACGTGGGGATTATTAATTATCGGATTTGTCATTGCTTGTCTCGTAGTTGTATTTTTAGGTATGAAAATTACAGGGCAATATATTAGGCCGATTGAATCAGTTACGAAAGTTGCAATTGAATTGGCGAAGGGTAATTATAAAGCACGTGCATACGAAAGTCATTCGGACGAAACAGGAATGCTGAGTAAAGCAATTAATATTTTAGCTCGTAACTTACAAGAGATGACACTGGAACAAGAAATGCAGCAAGATCGTCTGCATACGTTAATTGAAAATATGGGAAGCGGAATGATTTTAATTGATAGCCGCGGATATATAAACCTTGTAAACCGCTCTTATAAGGAAACTTTTCACGTAACAGATGAAGAATATTTAGATCGCTTATATTATGAATCGTTTCATCATACAGAAATTATTGAGCTTGTAGAAGAAATCTTTATGACAGAAGTGAAAGTGCGTAAACAAATGTTATTGCCACTTGGAATTGAGCGGAAGCACTTTGAAGTATATGGAGCACCGATTATCGGGACAAACCATGAATGGAAAGGGATTGTTCTCGTATTCCATGACATAACAGAGTTAAAGAAATTAGAACAAATGAGAAAAGACTTTTTAGCGAATGTTTCTCATGAATTAAAGACACCGATTACTTCTATTAAAGGTTTTTCAGAAACACTCTTAGACGGAGCGATGGATAATAAAAAATTCTGCGAACATTTCTTGCACATTATTTTAAAAGAAAGTGAGCGCATGCAAGGGTTAATTGAAGATTTATTAGATTTGTCGAAGATCGAACAACAAGGATTTAAATTAAATATGGGAACCGTTGATATGAAGGGGCTGCTTGAAGATATTCATATGGTGCTTGATAATAAAGCAGGAGAAAAAGAAATCTCTTTACAAGTGAATGTATTAAAACGTGCCTCTGTTATTGGAGATCCAAGTCGTCTGAAACAAATCTTTATTAATTTAATTAATAACGCGATCGTATATACACCGGCTGGAGGCGTTGTTTCAGTAGAGTTAGCGGAAGATAAATATAATGCTTATATAAAAGTATCGGATACTGGAATTGGTATTAGTAAAGAGGAAATTCCGCGTATTTTTGAACGCTTTTACCGAGTGGATAAAGCGAGAAGTAGAAATACTGGTGGTACAGGCCTTGGATTATCAATTGTAAAGCATTTAGTAGAGGCGCATCAAGGTACGATTACAGTAGATAGTGAAGTTGGAGAAGGGACAACGTTTACAGTTGTTTTACCGAAATCAGCAACTGAAAAATAGGATGAAGGATGTTTACAATATATTAACAATGTCTTAATTAAATATTAATAAAGCTCTGTTAATATAATACATGAAAACCCCTTCATCCAAGGAGTAATTTTGGACGAGAATAGTTAAACTGTTCTCGTCACTTCCCTTTATGCCAATATAAGTCTGTTTTATATATGAAAGAAAAGAACCGTTATTTTTCTTCTCTCTATTAGTCATGTTAATATAGAGAGAGGAAAGGAACGGTTTTTTTCTGTGAAAAAAATCATTTCAAATTTGCATGGGGAGGTTTCTGATTTGGAAAAAAAGGTCGTATTAGTAGATGGTAATAATATCGCGTATCGTGCTTTCTTTGCACTACCGCTTTTAAATAACGACAAAGGTATACATACGAACGCAATTTACGGTTTTACAATGATGTTAATGAGAATATTAGAGGAAGAAAAACCGACGCATATGTTAGTAGCATTTGATGCGGGTAAAACGACATTCCGTCATAAAACATATAGTGAGTATAAAGGCGGACGTCAAAAGACCCCACCTGAATTATCAGAACAATTCCCGTTTATTCGTGAGATGCTTGATGCATTCAACGTACCGCGTTATGAATTGGAAAATTATGAAGCGGATGATATTATGGGAACGCTAGCAAAAGAAGCAAGCGAACAAGGAGCAAGTGTAAAAGTTATTTCAGGAGATAAAGATTTACTTCAACTTGTTTCTGATAACACGCTTGTATGTATTCCGCGAAAAGGGATTACGGAAGTAGATGAATATACGAAAGAAGCTTTATTTGAGAAATATAGCTTATCACCAAAGCAAATTATCGATATGAAAGGTTTAATGGGAGACCAATCAGATAATATTCCGGGTGTACCAGGAGTTGGTGAAAAAACTGCGATTAAATTGTTAACACAGTTTGGAACGGTTGAAGAAGTGTATGACAATCTAGATCAAGTAAGCGGGAAGAAATTAAAAGAAAAACTGGAAGCAAATAAAGACCAAGCTCTTATGAGTAAAGATCTTGCAACTATCATTACAGATGCGCCGATTACAGTGCATGTGGATGATATGGAATATAAAGGATATGAAGCAAGTGATGTCGTTCCAATGTTCGAGAGTTTAGGATTTACATCTCTTTTAAATAAATTAGGTGTTACGCCAGAAGAAACGGCTCCAGCTGAATTAGATGATATTACATTTGATATTGTGGAAGAAGTTACCGAAGAAATGCTTCAGCAAGATAGTGCGCTTATTGTTGAAGTACAAGAAGATAACTATCATAAAGCAGATATTCAAGGTTTTGGTATTCAAAATGAAAATGGTTGCTACTTTATTCAAAAGGACATTGCTCTTAAGTCAGATGCATTTAAAGACTGGCTTGCAGATGGAGAGATGAGAAAGCATACATTTGATGCGAAGCGTGCAATCGTTGCACTGAAATGGAACGGTATAGATATACAAGGGGTTGACTTTGATCTATTAATCGCTGCTTATTTACTTGATCCGGCTGATACAGATAAAGATTTCCGTACTGTAGCGAAAATGAAAGAAACGCATGCTGTGAAATCTGACGAAGAAGTTTATGGAAAAGGCGCGAAGCGTGCTGTTCCAGAGTTAAAAGTAGTAGCGGAGCATGTAGCTCGTAAAGTGCATGTATTATATGATGTAAAGCAAACATTCGTTGAAGAGTTAGAGAAGAATGAGCAATATGAACTGTTTACAGAGTTAGAATTACCACTTGCGCGTGTATTAGCTGATATGGAAGTAAAAGGTGTAAAAGTTGATACAGAGCGTCTTCGTAATATGGGAGAAGAACTTGCAGGCAGATTAAAGGAAATGGAACAGGAAATTTATAAGCTTGCGGGAACAGAATTTAATATTAATTCACCGAAGCAGCTTGGTGTTATTCTGTTTGAGAATTTAAACTTACCGGTTATTAAAAAGACGAAAACAGGTTATTCTACGTCAGCTGATGTACTAGATAAGCTTATGGATCACCATGAAATTATTCCAAACATTTTACATTATCGTCAATTAGGGAAACTAAATTCAACTTACATTGAAGGTTTACTGAAAGTTGTACATGAAGATTCATCTAAAATTCATACTCGTTTTAATCAAGTGTTAACACAAACAGGTCGATTAAGTTCGACGGATCCGAACTTGCAAAATATCCCGATTCGATTAGAAGAAGGAAGAAAGATTCGTCAGGCATTTGTTCCATCAGAAGAAGGTTGGATTATGTATGCGGCTGATTATTCACAAATCGAGCTGCGTGTATTAGCTCATATTGCAAATGATAAAGGGCTAGTTGAAGCATTCCAACATGACATGGATATTCATACGAAAACAGCTATGGATGTATTTGGCGTTGAAAAAGATGAAGTAACTTCAAATATGAGACGACAAGCGAAAGCTGTTAACTTCGGAATTGTGTATGGTATTAGTGATTATGGTCTTTCGCAAAACTTAGGGATTACAAGAAAAGCAGCAGCGGAATTTATTGAAAAGTATTTAGAAAGTTTCCCTGGTGTACAAGAATACATGGAGGACATCGTAAAAGATGCGAAACAAAAAGGATATGTGGCCACATTATTAAATCGTCGCCGTTATATTCCAGAAATTACGAGTCGTAATTTCAATTTACGTAGCTTTGCTGAGCGTACAGCGATGAATACACCAATTCAAGGTACTGCAGCAGATATTATTAAAAAAGCGATGATTATTATGGCAGATCGTTTAGAAGAAGAAGGCTTACAAGCGCGTCTTCTTCTACAAGTACACGATGAATTAATATTTGAAGCACCAAAAGAAGAAATTGAAAAATTAGAGCAGCTTGTACCTGAAGTAATGGAGCATGCAATTGAACTCGCAGTTCCGCTGAAAGTTGATTATTCTTACGGTCCAACTTGGTACGACGCAAAATAAGGAAGTGATGAAATGCCTGAATTACCAGAGGTTGAAAACGTCAGACGGACACTTGAAAATCTTGTAACAGGAAAAACGATTGAAGATGTTATTGTTACTTATCCAAAAATAGTGAAACGACCGGATGATGCAGAAATCTTTAAAGAAATGCTAAAAGGCGAGAAGATTGAAAATATAAAGCGAAGAGGAAAGTTTTTGCTTCTATATGTAACAAATTATGTTATTGTTTCACATTTGCGTATGGAAGGTAAGTTTTTACTACATCAAGAGGATGAGCCGATTGATAAACATACGCACGTCCGTTTCTTATTTACAGATGGAACTGAATTACATTATAAAGATGTGAGAAAGTTTGGTACGATGCATCTCTTTAAGAAAGGTGAAGAGATGAATCAAATGCCTCTTGCTGACTTAGGTCCGGAGCCGTTTGATGCTGAATTGACACCGCAGTATTTACAAGAAAGATTGCAAAAGACAAATCGTAAAATAAAAGTTGTGCTATTGGACCAGCGTCTTTTAGTAGGGCTTGGAAATATATATGTTGATGAAGTTTTATTCCGTTCTCAAATTCATCCGGAACGGGAAGCTTCTTCTTTAACAGTAGAAGAAATTGAGCGGATTTATGAGGCTACCGTTACAACGTTAGGTGAAGCGGTAAAACGTGGCGGAAGTACAATTCGGACGTATATCAACTCACAAGGGCAAATTGGTTCATTCCAAGAACTCCTAAATGTATATGGAAAAAAAGGAGAGCCGTGTGTAACTTGTGGTACGATATTAGAAAAAACAGTAGTTGGCGGGCGAGGAACGCATTACTGCCCAATTTGTCAGCCTAGAATATAGAAAAGAGATAACATCGGATAGGCATTTGTCATATACATACAGCAGAGCTATGTATAAGGGAGGAGCTTACCGATGTACCTTTATTTATCTCTTATTTTATTAGCTTTTACATTAAGCTTAGATAGCTGTAGTGTAGGGCTAACATATGGGTTAAGAAGCGTAAGAATTCCACTAAAATCAATTATAATTATCGGAATCTGTTCAGCGGCTGTTATGCTTGTTTCAATGGGAATTGGACATATGATCGCGAAAATATTTTCACCTGTTATCGCAACGCGTATCGGTGGGCTTGTTCTTATTGGAATAGGGATTTGGGTGTTATATCAATTTTTTCGAAGTGAGAAAAAAGAAGAACCGAAGCAAGAGGAGAAGGTCTGGAAATTAGAGATTGCCTCGCTAGGGCTAGTAATTCAAATTTTACGGAAACCGACTGTAGCAGATTTTGATAAATCAGGCACCATTTCTGCAGGAGAAGCATTACTTCTTGGTATCGCTCTTTCTGTAGATTCATTTGGTGCCGGAATTGGTGCATCTTTATTAGGGTATGCACCCGCTATGATGGCGATATTAGTTGCAGTTATGAGTTCTTTGTTTTTGTTTATTGGAATGAAACTTGGGACGGTTTTATCGAATATGAAGTGGTTACAAAAATTTACATTCCTGCCTGGAGTATTACTCATTATTATTGGAATTTGGAAAATGTAAGTATGGGCGTGGAACATTAGTTTCGCGCCTTTTATTATGAGGAGGATTATGATGACAGTAGTAATTGGATTAACAGGAGGCATTGCAAGTGGAAAAAGTACAGTGTCTCAAATGTTTCGTGAATTGAGCATACCAGTTATTGATGCAGATATTATTGCGCGAGAAGTTGTAGAGCGAGGAAAACCAGCATATAACAAAATAGTAGAAGTATTTGGAACGGAAGTGTTGCAAAAAGACGGAGAACTGGATCGGCCGAAATTAGGGAGTGTCGTTTTCTATAATGAAGAAAAACGATTGCAGTTAAACAAAATTGTTCATCCTGCAGTACGTGAGGAAATGAATAGACAAAAGGAAATGTACATAAAAGAAAGTATGCAAGCGATTGTGTTAGATATCCCTCTTTTATTTGAAAGTAAATTAACAAGTCTCGTTGACCGTGTTTTAGTTGTAGCAGTTACTCCTGATACACAATTAGAACGTTTGATGAAACGAAATGGTTTTTCCGAAGAAGAAGCAACGGCGCGTATTCAATCTCAAATGCCGTTAGCGGAAAAAGTGAAAAATGCAGATGAAGTGATAAATAATGATGGCACAATTATGGGAACGAAAACACAATTGCAGGTGATTTTAAAGAAATGGAACATTATTGACTAAAAAATTGTGAAATTAATGAAAATGCTTAGTGACATATCCCCTTTTTGTGTTATACTATTATTGGGATTGGAGATAAATAGTATAACGCATTCAAGGGGGATAACATATTATGACTCGTGTGGCAATTAATGGATTTGGACGTATTGGGAGAATGGTATTTCGTCAAGCAATAAAAGAAAGCGCATTCGAAATTGTAGCAATCAATGCAAGCTATCCATCTGAAACGTTAGCACACTTAATTAAATATGATACAGTTCATGGTAAGTTTGACGGAACAGTAGAAGCATTTGAAGATCACTTATTAGTTGATGGAAAAATGATTCGCCTTTTAAACAACCGCGATCCAAAGGAATTGCCTTGGACAGATTTAGGTGTTGAAGTTGTAATTGAAGCAACTGGTAAATTTAATTCAAAAGAAAAAGCAATTCTTCACGTTGAAGCTGGAGCGAAAAAGGTTATTTTAACAGCGCCTGGTAAAAATGAAGATGTAACAATTGTAGTTGGTGTGAATGAAGACCAATTAGATATTACAAAACATACTGTTATTTCAAATGCATCTTGTACAACAAACTGTTTAGCGCCTGTTGTAAAGGTGTTAGATGAGCAGTTCGGAATTGAAAACGGTTTAATGACGACTGTTCACGCTTATACAAATGACCAAAAAAATATTGATAACCCACATAAAGATTTAAGAAGAGCGCGTGCTTGCGGACAATCAATCATTCCGACAACGACAGGTGCCGCGAAAGCGCTAGCAAAAGTTCTTCCGCACTTGAACGGAAAACTTCATGGTATGGCACTTCGTGTACCAACGCCAAACGTGTCTCTTGTTGACTTAGTAGTAGACGTAAAACGTGATGTGACAGTTGAAGCTATTAATGAAGCTTTCAAAACGGTTGCAAACGGTGCGTTAAAAGGTATTGTAGAATTCAGCGAAGAGCCTTTAGTATCTATCGACTTTAATACAAATACACACTCAGCTATCATTGATGGTTTATCTACAATGGTAATGGGTGATCGTAAAGTGAAAGTACTTGCTTGGTATGATAACGAGTGGGGCTACTCTCGTCGTGTTGTAGATCTTGTAACGTTAGTTGTTGAAGAGTTAGCGAAACAAGAAAATGTGCAACACATTTAAGTGAATAAGGGGGAGGGCAAGGCAATATTTGCCCTCTTTTTTTATTTTTTTCTGAAAAGGAAAAAAATTATATGAGTATATTTTAAAAAGTGGACATACCACGAAACGTTGTGATTACTGCATTTGTGAATCGTTTATTTTTTTTAGGGAAAAGTAAAGAGGAAAATATGACAGAAAATCGAAAAAACTGTTGTTGCAAAATGAAAATAAACAAAGTATACTAACACTCGTAAACTTAAGAGCTGAGGTACGTAGTCACTACTTAAAGGGTTAGGACCTCTCTGGACTAACTTTCCCCCGTGGTAGTGGAGCAAGCCAAATTGCAAATTAGTTTTCAATTCGAACAGTTAGAATAAATTTACAAGGGGGAACTGTAGAATGGATACTATGGATACGATGGGTCGTCACGTGATCGCTGAACTTTGGGATTGCGATTTCGACAAGCTTAATGACATGCCGTATATTGAACAATTATTTGTGGATGCAGCACTAAGAGCTGGTGCTGAAGTGCGTGAGGTTGCTTTCCATAAATTTGCACCACAAGGTGTAAGTGGAGTAGTAATTATCTCGGAATCACATTTAACAATTCATAGCTTTCCGGAGCACGGTTACGCGAGTATTGATGTTTATACTTGTGGGGATCGTATTGATCCAAATGTTGCTGCAGAATATATTGCAGAAGGTTTAAACGCGAAAACGCGTGAGAGCATCGAGCTTCCTCGAGGCACTGGTAGCTTCGAAATTAAGCAGAGAGAAACAAAAGCTCTTTAAAAAAGAACATAATTGATTTAAAATGTAAAGAGGTGTATAATGCACCTCTTTTTTAGTTTATAAAAAAGAGGTAATATAACGTACTGGTTAGTTGAATAAATTGTACTCTTGCAAATGAGGTAGTGCCCTATATACCATCTTATTTTTAAGGATGAGATGATAAAGTGATGCGCTGAAACTTAAAGTGGTAAGAGAGTTAGAATGAGTTATATAATATTGTATATATATTTTAGGTGAAGTGAGTAGAGAAAAATAAAGAGTATAGTGTAAAGGAGTGAATGAATTGCGTTGTCCATCCTGTTCTCATAATGGTACAAGAGTGTTAGATTCGCGTCCGGTAGACGAGGGGCGCTCTATTCGAAGAAGGAGAGAGTGTGAAAGTTGCTTAAGTCGCTTTACGACCTTTGAAAGGGTAGAAGAGTCACCTCTTATCGTTGTAAAAAAAGAAGGCACACGAGAAGAGTTTAATAAAGAAAAGATTTTACGTGGTTTAATTAAAGCGTGTGAAAAAAGACCAGTATCTTTAAGACAATTAGAAGAAGTAACACAAAGCGTGGAACGTGAACTGCGTAATTTAGGTATATCAGAAGTGAAAAGTGATATGATTGGTGAAATTGTTATGGAAGAACTTCGCGATATTGATGATGTTGCTTACGTACGCTTTGCTTCTGTATATCGTCAATTTAAAGATTTAAATGTATTTATTGAAGAATTAAAAGATATACTGCAAAAAGAAAGAGAGTAGAAGTTGTATTTTATTCTCTTTACATACCGTAAGTAATAGGATAAGAGAGCTAGAAGCGTAAGCTAATAGCTCTTTTTCACTAAGAATTTATATAATGAAGATAGAACGAATGAAGTAGAGGATAGATTGGATGAGAGAAAGGAAAAGCAATAATGGAAAAACAGTCATGGATGGAGCTATTGCCGATTGATCGTTATAAAGTAAGTGCGAAAGGGCTACTGCATAATTACGACCGAAAAGTATTAACGATGTTGTATCAGCCGTTAATAGGTAGTAGAGCTTTTAGCTTATACATGACACTATGGGGGGAGCTAGAGCAAGATCGTGTATTTGGAAAAGAGAATACACATCATTCCCTTATGGTGACTATGCAAATGCAACTTCCTGAAATATATGAGGAACGAGTAAAGTTAGAGGCAATTGGGCTTTTGAAGGTATATATTAAGAAAGAAAAAGATATTCGAATGTTCATATATGAGTTGCAACCACCTTTATCTCCAAAGCAGTTTTTTGATGATATTGTTTTAAGTATCTTTTTATACAATCGATTGAGTCGGACAAAATATAATCAAGTAAAGCAATATTTCTTAGAAGAAGAATTTGATTTTGCTTCTTATGAAAATGTTACGCGCTCTTTCAATGATGTGTTTGGTTCGTTTAATCCAGGACAGCTTGAGCATGCGCAAGAAGATCTTCGTATCCCAAAAACGACAACTATGCCAAGTAACGAGAAGGGAGACGCTCCGAAAGTTTGGAATGATTTCTTTGATTTCTCTTTATTTGTAGATGGATTGTCCGCTCTTGTTCCTAAAAAGTCGATTACAGGTCAAGTAAGAGACTGCGTTATAACACTTGCTTACGTGTATGGTGTAGATGTGTTATCGATGCAAAATATCGTTCTTGGTGCGGTGACAGAGATGCAAACAATTGATATGGAAAGGCTTAGAAAAGGAGCTCGCGATTGGTATCAATTTGAAAATGGTCAAGCATTACCGGTATTAAGTGAAAGAGTACAGCCTCATGCTGCACGTACGATGAAAGAGAAAGAGCCTTCATCGCAAGAGGAGATGCTAATAAAGCAGCTAGAGGAAATCTCGCCAAAACAATTATTGAAAGAGATTTCTGGTGGTGCAGAGGCAACGAAAGCGGACTTGCAAATCGTTGAAGATGTCATGATTAATCAAAAATTGACACCAGGAGTTGTGAATGTACTTATTTATTACGTTATGCTACGCTCAGATATGAAACTTGCGAAAACGTATGTCGAGAAGATTGCTGGGCATTGGGCACGTAAAAAGGTTGGTACAGTAGCGGACGCGATGGCGTTAGCGAAAGAAGAGAACCGTCAATATCAAGAGTGGGCTGAGACGAAGAAAAAAGGCCGTACGGCGAAGAAAACGGTACGGAAAGAAATGGTACCAGATTGGCTTAAGGAAGAAGAGCCGAAGGAACAAGAGAAAGAAACGGCGAAGAAAGATGTAAGTGTAGAAAAAGATGCAAGTACGTTAGAAGATGAACGAAAACGATTAGAAGAAGTGTTAAAAAAATATAAGCGTGATTAATAGAAGAGAATGAACGCTCTTTGAGGTGAGAAAATGGAGCATATTCAAAATTCATTTGCAAAATTAATGGGAAATGAAAAATTTAAAAATAGATATGAAGTATTAAAGGCAGAAGTAATGGCGCATCCGCGTGTGAAAGAATTTATAGACGAACATAAAGGTGAAGTAACGACTTCTATGATTGAGCGCAGTCTTGTGAAGCTATATGAATATATTGGACAAAGTGTAGGTTGCGTGGATTGTCCGGATTTAGGTTCATGTAAAAATATGCTGCAAGGGTACGAGCCAAAGCTTGTTATTCAAGGGAAAATGATTGATATTCAATATGATCGCTGCGTTAGAAAAGTAGCACATGACGAGAGAAAGAAATATGAAAAACTCGTTCAAAGTGTATATATGCCAACGGATATTTTACAGGCAACTATGGAAAACTTAGACCCTTCTGATTTAAATGCACGTATCGATGCAATTGGTGCAGCGAATGAATTTTTAAGTACATATGAACCAGGTAAAAAAGCACAAGGTTTATATTTGTACGGTAAATTTGGTGTAGGAAAAACGTACCTTTTAGGAGCAATTGCGAACGAGCTTGCTCGAAAGAAAATAAGTTCGATGCTCGTATACTTCCCAGAATTTTTACGTGAAATCAAAAGTTCGATTCAAGATAATTCGATTGGTGAAAAGATTGATGCGGTTAAACGCGTACAAGTTTTAATGTTAGATGATATCGGGGCAGAAGCAATGTCAAGCTTTGTGCGTGACGATGTGCTTGGTGCAATCTTGCAATTCCGTATGTTAGAAAACTTACCGACGTTCTTTACGTCTAATTTTGATTTTAAACAACTGGAACACCATTTAACGTATACACAGCGTGGTGAGGCTGAAGAAATGAAGGCAGCACGTATTATGGAACGAATTAAATATTTAGCGAAACCAATTCCGATTGGTGGGAAAAATCGTCGTCATAAGTAAAAGAGCAAGCTGAGAAGCTTGCTCTTTTGTATTATAGTGATATTTTCTTTTCAAATATGAGGTCGAAATATTCAGGTTGTCCAGAACTGCCAATCGTAGGGGCAACAATCTGTACGAACCTCCAGTCATCTCTAGCATGTTCTTGAATAATTTCTTGGTAGTCTTCAGCTAGTTTTGAGCGAGTGAGCCCCCAATGGAATTCGACTTTTACGAATTTATATTCGAACATTCACATACCCCCTTTTAGTGATAAATAAAGTATACAATAAAAAATTCATAGTAGCTTGTATCATTTTTTTCTCCCTCCCTTAATATATATAAAATTAGCAAGCCAGATTGAGTGGATTTTCTAACGATAGGAAATGTAATTCTACTAAGAGTGAACTTCACGCGGAAAGGACTCTTATAGGATTTGTAACGTATAGATACAGTCCTTTAGAGCAGGGATAAAAGGGGGGACAAAAGTGATTGAAATTTGCTTCGAAGAAAAAAATGATGCTATGCACGTATATAGACAATTGCTGAAAAGAGCGGAAGTGTTATATAAGGAAACGAGTGTGTATTTACAGGAGCAAAAAGTGGTGATTCACATACCAGTACATGAATCGAATTATATTGAAAAGATCTTATTGCCAGTAATGGTGTATTTCATTGTGAATGTGAAACAAAATGAGTGGATTTATACGATCTTAAAAGAAAAGTTTTTTTATGAAGAACAAGAAGAGTGTCATCAAATATTGCACATGGCACATGAGATTTTAAAGGGAAGAAGAAAAGGTGTAGCTCAGGATTTAACTCGTAACGCATTTGAGTCATATATTAAGTCTTCTTTAAATAATTGGCTTTGTGATCCGCTCTCATTCTCGTTTTCATCATATATCCGTTTTCGTCTTCGTACATATAGGGAAATGGTGGCTAAACTTGCGGAAGTGGCAATTGATGAGTATAAGATGGAGCAAGAATACCAAATGTTCATTGAAACGCTTCGGCAACAAGTGAGTAGCCGTAAATCACGCTTGTCCTGTGTGCATCTTATTTTTGATGAAAGCTTTATCTTTTATGATGATAAAGGTAGACGTTTAAAACAGGAGAAGTTGGTCCAATATATAGATGAAGAATTATTAAAGCAAAATGATGTATATATTGATACAAAAGTAATTGCGCCGCTTCTTTCTATTTCGCCAAAAAAGATTTATTTATATACGAAGGAACAAGACCATAATATGATTATTACTTTGCGAAATGTGTTTCAAGAACGGGTCCAATTACATGGATTACATGATTTTGAGCGCAATGTGAAAAATTTAAAAAATAAAGGTAACGCCCTTGATTTTCTAAGTTTTTGAGCATATAATTACCTACATAAATGAAATATATCGAAATGTCATGATGAGGACATGAGTAGTTTTCTACGATTTTCAGAGAGGGAAGCCTTAGGGTGTGAGCTTCCTAGTACGGGATTATTACTTACCACCTCTAAACTTTAGCAGTGAACGATTCTTTTAGTAATTGCTAACGGACAACACCGTTATGTTGAACTTGAGCAATTAACGATCATGTTAATTGGAACAAGGGTGGAACCACGAATTCAACACTCGTCCCTTTTTATGGGATGAGTGTTTTTTATTTTGAGAAAAAGAGGAGTGACCAGTGATGGCAGATGTAGTTAAAATTACTTTCCCTGATGGAGCTGTGAAGGAGTTTCCAAAAGGCGTAACAACTGAAGAAATCGCAGCTTCTATTAGCCCAGGCTTAAAGAAAAAAGCTGTAGCTGGAAAATTAAACGATGAGATGATCGATCTTGTTACACCAATCGAAGAAGATGGTGCAGTTTCTATTATTACATTAGATTCTGAAGATGGCTTATATATTTTACGCCATTCAACAGCCCACCTTTTAGCCCAAGCGTTAAAACGTTTATATAAAGATGTTAAGCTTGAGCTTGGCATTGGCCCAGTAATTGAAAATGGCTTCTATTACGATATCGATATGGAAGAAGCAATTACAGTTGAAGACTTCAAGAAAATCGAAAAAGAAATGCAAAAAATCGTGAACGAGAACTTAGAAATCGTTCGTCATGAAGTACCACGTGCAGAAGCACTTCGTCGCTTTGAAGAAATTGGCGATGAGTTAAAATTAGATTTAATTAACGACCTTCCAGAAGATGCAGTTATTTCAATATATGAGCAAGGCGAATTCTTCGACCTTTGCCGTGGTGTTCACCTTCCATCTACAGGGAAAATTAAAGTGTTTAAATTATTAAGCGTTGCAGGTGCTTACTGGCGCGGCGATAGCAATAATAAAATGTTACAACGTATTTACGGTACTGCATTCGTTAAGAAAGCAGAACTAGATGAGCACTTACGTATGCTTGAAGAAGCGAAAGAGCGCGATCACCGTAAATTAGGTAAAGAATTAAAACTATTTACTAATAGCCAAAAAGTAGGACAAGGTTTACCACTTTGGTTACCAAAAGGTGCAACAATTCGTCGTATTATCGAGCGTTACATCGTTGATAAAGAAGCAAGCTTAGGTTATGATCACGTATACACTCCAGTATTAGGAAGCAGAGAGTTATATGAAACTTCTGGTCACTGGAACCACTACCGTGATGGCATGTTCCCATCAATGGAAATGGATAATGAAGAATTAGTTCTTCGTCCAATGAACTGTCCTCACCATATGATGGTTTATAAAAATGATATTCACAGCTACCGTGAATTACCAATCCGTATTGCGGAACTTGGAACAATGCATCGTTATGAAATGTCAGGTGCGTTATCTGGATTACAACGTGTACGCGGAATGACTTTAAACGATGCGCACATTTTCGTTCGTCCAGATCAAATTAAAGAAGAGTTAAAACGTGTTGTAAACTTAACTCTAGAAGTGTACAAAGATTTCGGTTTAGAGAACTACTCATTCCGTCTATCTTATCGTGACCCAGCAGATACTAAAAAGTATTATGCGGATGATGAGATGTGGGAAAAAGCACAAGGTATGTTAAAAGAAGCTATGGATGAAATGGGTCTTGATTACTATGAAGCTGAAGGTGAAGCGGCATTCTACGGTCCAAAACTGGATGTTCAAGTTCGTACTGCTCTTGGAAAAGACGAAACACTTTCAACTGTACAATTAGACTTCTTACTTCCAGAACGCTTTGAATTAACTTATGTTGGTGAAGACGGTAAGCAACATCGTCCAGTTGTAATTCACCGTGGTGTTGTATCAACTATGGAACGCTTCGTAGCCTTCTTAATTGAAGAATACAAAGGTGCATTCCCAACTTGGTTAGCTCCAGTTCAAGTACAAGTAATTCCAGTTTCTCCGCAAGTACATTTAGACTATGCGAAGAAAGTACAAGACGAATTGCGTCGTGCTGGTATCCGTGTTGAATTAGACACTCGTGAAGAGAAGATTGGTTACAAAATCCGTGAAGCACAAATGCAAAAAATTCCGTACATGCTTGTAGTAGGTGACAATGAAGTAACTGAAAACGGCGTAAACGTACGTAAATATGGTGAACAAAAATCAGAAACAATCGCATTAGATGCTTTTGTTGACATGATTAAAGTAGAAGGAAAACGATAAGAAAAAGCCGCGGTATACCGCGGCTTTTTTATGTAATATACTTGAGGGGAATTAGAAAAAATACCCATGTAACACTTATCGTAAAAAAGTATTGCAAGTATGTTAGTTGTTTGTTACAATATTTCTTGTTGTTAGTAAAACACATCGCGTCTTCTTGACAGACGTCATGTCCTATGATAAACTCATCAAGGATAATAGAATATTGTTTTGTGGAACAAGTAGAAGCACCCGCTTCTCACCTGATGGACGCATTCGCAGTTAGCAGGTAAATGTATTTCTTACTTAAGATTTTACAAGTGTGGGTGTCGTATGCCCGCACTTTTTTTGTCGGGTTCTATGACTACAAAATATGTTCTGAGAAAACCTTGGAGGTGGCTTACTATTAGCAAGGATATGATGATTAACGAGCAAATTCGTGCACGTGAAGTACGTTTAGTTGGCGCAAATGGCGATCAACTTGGAATCAAGTCTCGTAATGACGCTTTAGACTTAGCTGCAAATCTTAATCTTGATTTAGTATTAGTTGCTCCAAATGCGAAACCGCCAGTATGCCGCATTATGGACTACGGTAAATTCCGCTTTGAGCAACAGAAGAAAGAAAAAGAGCAGCGCAAAAATCAAAAAGTAATTAGCATGAAAGAAGTTCGTTTAAGTCCAACAATTGATGAACACGACTTTAACACAAAACTTCGTAATGCTATCAAGTTTTTAGAGAAAGGCGACAAGGTTAAAGCGTCAATTCGCTTTAAAGGACGTGCCATTACTCATAAAGAAATCGGTCAACGTGTTTTAGATCGCTTCTCAGAAGCTTGTGCTGAAGTTAGTACAGTTGAATCTAAGCCTAAAATGGAAGGACGCAGTATGTTCTTAGTTTTAGCACCGAAAAACGATAAGTAATAGATAGAGGAGGAAATACCTATGCCTAAACAAAAAACTCATCGCGGCGCTGCAAAGCGTTTCAAAAAGACTGGATCAGGTAAACTGAAACGTTCTCACGCTTACACAAGCCATTTATTCGCTAACAAATCTACAAAAGCTAAACGTAAACTACGTAAAGCTGGTGTAGTAAGCGCTGGTGACTTCAAACGCATTCGTCAAATGCTTGACAACTTAAAATAAGTTCGGCTGATATATAGAACAATTAGGAGGTAATATTATGCCAAGAGTAAAAGGTGGTACAGTTACTCGTCAACGTCGTAAAAAAGTTATAAAATTAGCAAAAGGTTACTACGGTTCAAAAAATACATTATTCAAGGTTGCTAACCAACAGGTTATGAAATCTCTAATGTATGCATTCCGTGACCGCCGTCAAAAGAAACGTGACTTCCGTAAATTATGGATTACACGTATCAACGCAGCAGCTCGTATGAATGGTCTTTCTTACAGCCGCTTAATGCACGGTCTTAAAAATGCTGGCATCGAAGTTAACCGCAAGATGCTTGCTGACTTAGCTGTTCATGACGAAAAAGCTTTCGCTGAATTAGCAACAGTTGCAAAAAACAACATTAACTAATTAATTAGTTGAAACCTTAGAAGAATTTTCTTCTAAGGTTTTTTGTTTGTATTCAGAGAGAAGTTTGAAGTTCTAAAGATTAACGGATGTGCTGTTATCGATATGACAAAATTAATATAAAAACTATAGCGGTATAGAAGAATATATATGTGAAGTCAGGAGAATCCTCCTGGCTTTTTTTAATTCTGCTCTTTTGGAAAGAAGAGTATCTTTCCTAGCCGAAACGACACTGCTATAATGGAAAGATGATATGGAACTTTCATCAGATGAACAATTTAAGAGCGATGACTGAAACGTATTTGTAAATTAAGGACAAGCTATTTTATAAAGAGGTAGATAGCTGACTTATTCATAAGAACTGAAACATAATAATGAACTTTGAGATGAAACAACATTGTTGCGTAAAATGCGATGTTGGAGGAGGACAATAGAATGGACTTACTACAACTATTTAAATTACAAAAAGAATTAGATGACCGTATTGCAAAAGAACATGATTTACAACCGAAAAAATTGTTAAAAGAAAAAATGTTAGCTCTTCTTGTAGAAATTGGAGAACTTGCAAATGAAACACGTTGTTTTAAATATTGGAGCAACAAACCAGCTTCGGAACGTGGAGTAATATTAGAAGAATACGTAGATGGTTTGCATTTTATTTTATCAATCGGAATTGATTTAGGGATTGATAAAAACTTCCTATTCTATAAATGTGCACAAACGAATAAAACACAAGTGGAAATTTTCTTAGACACATACGCGAAAGTAATTCGTTTTACAGATCAACCATCTATTACAAACTATATTGAATTATTTACGAGCTATCTTCGACTTGGACAAGCGCTTGAATTTGAGCAAGAAGAGATTGAAAAAGCGTATTTAGATAAAAATGAAGTAAATCATCAGCGTCAAACACAAGGATACTAATTTAATTTTTGAATATTTCAATTTAATTATTGTATAATGAATTGACTGAAGAAAAAGGAGGGTGTTGGCAATGACAAAATTAGACGCGACATTGACAATGCTAAAAGAATTAACAGATGCACGTGGTATTGCCGGTAACGAGCGTGAACCACGCGAAGTAATGAAGAAATATATCGAGCCATTTGCAGACGAGCTTTCTACTGATAATTTAGGAAGTTTAGTTGCGAAAAAAGTAGGGGAAGAAAACGGCCCGAAAATTATGGTTGCAGGTCATTTAGATGAAGTTGGCTTTATGATTACGCAAATTGATGACAAAGGTTTCCTACGCTTCCAAACGGTGGGTGGCTGGTGGTCACAAGTTATGCTTGCACAGCGCGTGACGATTGTAACGCGTAAAGGAGATGTAACAGGTGTAATTGGTTCAAAACCACCGCACATCTTACCTCCAGAAGCACGTAAAAAGCCAGTTGAAATTAAAGACATGTTCATCGATATCGGTGCTTCTAGCCAAGAAGAAGCAATGGAGTGGGGCGTACGACCAGGAGATCAAGTTGTACCTTACTTTGAATTCCAAGTGATGAAGAATGAAAAAATGTTACTTGCAAAAGCATGGGATAACCGAATCGGTTGTGCGATTGCAATTGACGTATTAAAACAATTAAAAGATGAAAAGCATCCAAACGTTGTATACGGCGTTGGAACTGTACAAGAAGAAGTTGGTCTTCGTGGTGCAAAAACATCTGCGAATTATATTAAACCAGATATCGCGTTCGCAGTAGATGTTGGTATCGCTGGAGATACACCGGGTGTAACGTCAAAAGAAGCGCAAAGTAAAATGGGCGATGGACCACAAATCATTTTGTATGATGCTTCTGTTATTGGACATACAGGTTTACGTGATTTCGTAGTTGATGTTGCTGACGAATTACAAATCCCATACCAATATGATTCAGTAGCGGGCGGGGGAACTGATGCGGGTGCGATTCATATTGCTGTAAACGGTATTCCTTCTATGGCAATTACAATTGCAACGCGCTATATTCATTCTCATGCAGCAATGTTACACCGTGATGATTATGAAAATGCAGTAAAGTTAATTGTAGAAGTTATTAAACGTCTTGATAAGGATGCTGTACATAACATTACATTTAATTAATAGAAAAAGCGAAGGAGATTTTCCTTCGCTTTTTTATGTTTTAAAAAGGTCGTTCTAATCCTGCTGCAGTATGAGCGCCTAAAATAATTAAACGAGTTAATTGCATCGCCATAAAATGCGGGGTATATATCATTCCTCTTTTTAACCATGACATAATCATTCCGATGTGAGCCCCTGTCACATAACTAATCAAAATATCACGAGGAACCATAAGATCTTCGTCATCTGGTTGGGAAATAGACAAGCTTAATGTTAAATGCACTTGTATCGTTTTCATCATTTTATAAGAGTAGTTTCCGGCAGCTTTATCCCCAAGCATAACGTTATAAAAGTTTACATTTTCTGCGATATGTTCGAATAAAGCCAAAAATGTAGGATGAGGTGAATCGAATGTAAGTTGAAAATCTTCTTTATTTCTATTTTTCGGTTTAATTACTTCTGCTAGCTTCTCTAACATTTCTTCAATACTTTTGTCTAATAGGTCATATTTATCATGGTAATGGCTATAAAATGTAGCGCGATTTACAGGAGCACGTTCTGCGATATGTTGCACAGTTACATTTTCAAAGCCTTTTTCGCCTACTAAAGCGACAAAAGCATCCTGAATGAGTTGTCTCGTTCGCTTTACACGTGGATCATTTGTATTTTTAATAGACATTTTACTTCTCCTCGTTTAATTTTCTATACTTAAACAACATATTGGTATTATATTGTTGTTTAAGCAACATTTCATACGTAAATTGTCGGTTGTAGATTCAAAATAATTATTTATAATTATAAACGATAGTCCTTCAGAAATCAGCACCGCTCGCAGGTAGATAAGTTTCGATTTACGCTGCAGATGGTGTGATTTTTTCGTTAAAAGGTTAATATAATTAACAATTAAACAATCTAAACAATAAGGACATAAATAGTTTAGAAAAAAATTATATGCGATATAAGGAGAGGAATGCAATGAATCAGTTTCGAAGAATGGTAATTATCAACATTATCACATTAATTGTACTAGTTGGCGGCGGTATTGGCGGTTATTACTATTACAACCAAACGGAAAATTACTTAAAAACAGACAATGCAAAGATCGATGGAAAGGTAATTCCGGTTGCTTCACCAGTAGCAGGGAAACTAACTGACTGGAAAGCTGAAGTTGGAAAAAATTACAATGAGAACGATAAATTAGGAGCTGTTACTGTAGCAGCAGCTAATGGAGAACAAACAGTAGATGTAACAATTCCACAAAATGCAACGGTTGTACAATCAAACGCAACAACAAATGCTTTCGTTGGAGCAGGTAGCCCGATTGCTTACGCATTTGATATGAACAATTTATGGGTAACAGCAAACATTGAAGAAACAGATGTTGATGATGTTCAGAAAGGTCAAGACGTAGACGTGTATGTAGATGCATACCCAGATACAACGTTAACTGGGAAAGTAGAACAAGTTGGTTTAACAACAGCAAATACATTCTCGATGTTACCATCAAGTAATTCAACAGCGAACTATACGAAAGTAACACAAGTAGTGCCAGTTAAAATTTCATTAGATCATAGCAAATCAGTAAATATTGTTCCTGGAATGAATGTGTCAGTTCGTATTCATAAGTAAGGGGGAGATGAGATGTCCTCAATTGCAATTGTAGGATATGCACTATTTTGTATAATCGTCTTCTTCCTTGTAAATCGTCTTTTACGAAAGAAAAAAACGAACGTGGGAGAAGAACAAGTCCCAGCCGTAAGTAAAATAGAAGTAAGTAAGCTAGAAGCAGTAGAGAAAGAAAGTGAACAAAAGCAAGAAGCCGAAATTTCTAATGTAGTTGAATTAGAAACAGGCAAGCAAGAAGAAGTAAAACAAGAAAAAGAAATGCCGAAAAAACAAACGTCTATGCCTATAGAGGATGTAAATGTAAAAGCAGTTGTAACAGTATTAATTCTCGGCATGTTCGTTTCTATTTTGAACCAAACAATCATTAACGTTGCATTGCCTCCGTTAATGAATGAATTTAACGTATCAACTTCAACGGCGCAATGGTTAATTACAGGGTTTATGCTTGTAAATGGTATTTTAGTGCCGATTAGTGCCTTTTTAGTTTCACGATTTACGTATCGTAAATTATTTGTAGCGGCAATGTTATTCTTCACAGTAGGATCTATCATTTGCGCTACTTCAGGAAACTTTACAATGATGATGACAGGCCGCGTAATTCAAGCAGTTGGTGCGGGTATTTTAATGCCGGTTGGTATGAATATTTTTATGACATTGTTCCCGCCTCATAAGCGCGGAGCGGCGATGGGATTACTAGGTGTTGCAATGATTTTAGCACCAGCTATCGGACCAACTGTAACAGGTTGGGTGATTGAAAACTATAGCTGGAACTTAATGTTCTATGCGATGTTTATTATCGGTTTAATTATTACGTTCCTATCTTTAAAATTCTTTACACTAGCTCAGCCAGTGTCTAAAACGAAATTAGATATATTCGGTGTTGTTAGTTCAAGTATTGGACTAGGAAGCTTATTGTACGGATTTAGTGAAGCTGGAAATAATAGTTGGACTAGTGCAGAAGTCATTATTTCACTTGTTATCGGTGTAATTGGTTTAGCGTTATTTATTTGGAGAGAGTTAACAACGGACAATAAAATGCTTGATTTACAAGTATTTAAATATCCAGTATTTACTTTTACTTTAGTAATTAACGCAATCGTTACGATGGCATTATTCGGGGGTATGTTATTGCTTCCAGTATATCTGCAAAACATTCGTGGCTTTACGCCAATTGAATCTGGTTTACTACTTCTTCCAGGATCATTAATTATGGGGATCATGGGACCAGTAGCGGGTAAATTATTCGATAAATATGGCATTCGTCCATTAGCGATAATTGGATTGGCAATTACGACGTATGCGACATATGAATTTACAAAATTATCGATGGATACACCGTATAGCGTTATTATGACGGATTATATTATACGTTCAATTGGTATGTCATTCATTATGATGCCAATTATGACAGCTGGTATGAACGCACTGCCGATGAAATTAATTTCTCACGGTACAGCAACGCAAAATACGTCAAGACAAGTAGCTGGTTCAATCGGAACAGCGATTTTAATCACACTTATGACGCAACAAACAACTGCTCACGTAGCAGATTACGGCAACATGTTAACAACATCAAACCCAATTTTAGTTGATAAAGTACACGGTATGGGGCAAAGTTTAGCAGCGATTGCCGGATCAGCTCAAGCAGGAGATGCGATGAGCACACAACTATTATATGGACAAATTTCAAAGCTATCTGCAATTAACGGTATTAACGATGCCTTCTTAATTGCAACGATACTAGCAGGTATTGCTTGGGTGTTATCGTTCTTCTTACAATCAGGCAATAAACCAAATAGAAAAGCAGGGAATTAAATTTCCTGCTTTTTTGTTTTCTTATAAAAAGATGCAATTAGATATAGAATGAATCACCTGCAGACATGAGTTCCCAGAAAATAACTCCTAATAGTCCCGCAATAAAAATAATGAATCCCATGTTGCGTATACTTTTAATTTTCATTTGTAATCCCCTTACCCCTGCTAATAATCCAGTTAAAGAAAACAGTATCCAGTATAAAGTAGTTGAAATAGGGAGGATTGTCTCGCTATTCACCCCCATGCTCCAAAAAACAAAAGGTAGCGTTACAAAGGAAAAGCTAAGTACCCCATTAAACCAACAAATAATTTCCGATGTTTAATACTAGTAATAATTAAAAAAATACCACCGAAAAATCCGCATAAGACAAGAAGTGGCATATAAACAATCCAAAGGAAGCTAAACATATATAATCTCCTTTTATGTAATGAGTTATATTTTACTACATCAGGTTCATTTTGGATATTATTAATAAATATGTATAAATTGATAGAAATGGGTAGTAATGATACGGATTATCCAAAAGTGCTAATTGAAGAAGAGTTTGAAGTTGTGATAAAAGAGTAAAAAGAGGTATCGTGATGATACCTCTTTTTAACTGAAGAATGCCAACGTATTATTTATAATATGAAATAACATAGCTGGAAGAATGGATTTTGTTTTCTTACATAAAATAGCCATTAATAATCCCATGAAGAAAGTAATTACCATTACTCCAAGTGAGTATGTATGAGCGATACCAAAGAAGAAACTTGTTAAGACTGCTGCAATCCAAAATGGAAAGCGCTCAGAGAAGAAATGAAGTATAAAACCACGGAAAATAAGTTCTTCAAAAATTGGTGTGAGTATTGCAAATCCGAGAAGTAATAGTATTTGATATTGCTTAAAAACGTCTAAGTTTAGTGCGGAAGATTGTTGCTTTGTTGCGTCTTGGAACACATAATTTAATAAGAAGTAGTTGATTATGATGTTTATAGCGAAGAAAAGAAGTAAATATACGTATGTGCGCCATTCTTTCAGTGCTTTAAAGTTAAAAGAGTTCAGTAATAATCTTTTCGCAGGTTTGAATTTAAAAATAAAGAATAACAACATGGCTAGTTGTAACCCTATACTTGCGGTGTTTGCAATAGATTCATACAGGGCAATTTGCTTTTTATTTGTAAGACTAGCCGTATAAATTGTTAAGGGCATTATTGCTAGGAACAAGGTAATGAGTCCAGTTCCGAAAAAAGCGAATAAAACGGAGCTAATAAATTGTCCCCATGACATAGAGTGTTTCTGTTCATCAGAAAGTTGTGTAGCGGATTGCATCTGTGAAATCACCTCTTTATATTTGTATATTAAATTATAGATTAATTTGTTTCTGAATGTAACATTTAAATATTACATACAAAGGTGTATTTTTCGTAAAATAATAAAAGAGGTATCACCCTGTAGTGATGCCTCTTTCTCATTGATAACTATGTTTTGCCTTGTTATTCAATTTTGCTTGCTCTATTTGCAATTCACGCTCTACCAATCGATCTAATTGCTGAATAGCTTTAAGTGCTTTTTCATAAGAAATCGTTCTATAATGATGAGCTCCGCCTGGTTCTTCATCTGCTTCGTCTGCCCATTTAATAATGCTTTGAAGAGATGTTCTTTCAATTTCTTGTTCCACTAAGAAAGAATCTGTATGCAGAAGAATCGCGATAGAAATTTCTTTTGCTAGTTTTGGATGTTCTCCCAATCTAATAAGCAATTTATGTGCTCTTTCTGCACCTTTAATTGCATGGATATCATTCTTTTTATATAAGTCATAGTCCCATTCGCCGCCTGTGTACCACGTATGATGTCCGATATCATGAAGGAAACCGGCTTTTGTCGCAGCATCGACTGAGGCGTGGTGCTTTTTAGCTAAGTGAAACGCATGGTAAGCGACAGCGATCGCGTGGACCATTCCGGAACGGTTTACGTATTTTTGTGTAATGTGATGTTTAAAAACTTGTTCAAGCGTAATACGGTGCATAAAACATTCACTCCTTTTATCTAATGATGTATACGAAGAAAAATCGATCGGTTTAAATGTATTTTGAACATTGTACTCCATCATAGTTCGTTAGTAAAGTAGAAATGTTTAGGAGAAGAAAAATTTTTTTCGTAAAAAAATCACCTTAGCTTATGCGAAGGTGATTTTCAAATTGCTTATTTTTTTAATCCTTGCTCTAGTGTTTCTAACATTTCGTGCTTTTCATTTTCATCAGCGTTTTTCCAAATGACTTCAAATAAGACGCCAAGACCTGGAAGCATTTTTTCTTCACCGCTTTGAATTGCATCGACAATTGTTTCTTGTAATTGATCTTGTGAATTACCAGATACATTCGCTAATACGGCACCGCGTAAATTAAAACTCATTGTTTTCACCTCTTCTTCAGAATTGAAACTGACGTTAGTTTTTGTTCTTTTTTATGTAAATATGTATGAAAAATAGGCTATAATGATAAGACAAGAAGAGAGGGAACTACATATTATGAAAAACATTGATTCAGTACAAAATCCGCGTGTAAAGCAGTGGAAAAAGCTGCAAACGAAAAAAGAACGCGATAAAAAAGGTTTATTTTTTGTAGAAGGATTCCACTTAGTCGAAGAAGCTTTGAAGGCAGGAATTGTAACAGAACTTATCGTTTCAGATCAGACAGACCTTCCGAAAGATTGGACAGTTAATGATGTAGAAATGTATATCGTGCCTGAGGCTATTGTAAAAATACTTCGTGAAACAGAAACGACGCAAGGTGTATTTGCTGTTTGTGAGAAGCATGAGAAAGAAGTAGCTCTTACTGATGGGAAATTCCTTTTATTGGATGGCCTGCAAGACCCAGGTAATTTAGGAACAATTATTCGTACAGCTGATGCAGCTGGTATTCACGCCGTTGTGCTTGGAGAAGGTTGTGTTGATGTTTACAATAGTAAAGTACTCCGCTCTACACAAGGTTCTATTTTCCGCTTGCCAATTGTAAAAGGGAACTTAGAAGAATGGGTAGACAAGTTAAAAGAAAATAACGTTCCTGTATATGGAACAGCTCTTGAAAATGGAGTTCCGTATGGTGAGGTAACTCCGGCCGGAAGTTTTGCATTAATTGTTGGAAATGAAGGAAATGGCGTACGCCAAGAAATTCTTACAAAAACGGATCAAAACTTGTATATTCCGATTTACGGCGGGGCAGAATCATTAAATGTTGCGGTTGCAGCAGGGATTTTAACGTATTATTTACAAAGCCCAGTTGCGAACAAATAAAAAACTTCTTATAATAAGTTGAAGTACATTATATTAAAAGTTAAATAACGAAAAACGTTGATAGAGAAGAGTAGCTTACAAAATCGCCATATAGGGAGAGAGTGCCGTAGACTGAAAGCATTCTTATGGTAGACGGAAGTGAATTCACCTCTGGAGTTGACGCCAGGACCATGTATATGTAAAGGCGTTCCGGTCAGAATTGATCGTTATAACTAATGAGTGGGCAGACTTGTTCTGTCAATTTAGGGTGGTACCGCGAATTTACCTCGTCCCTTTTTGGGAGCGAGGTTTTTTTATTTTTAAAATTAGGAGGGTTCCAAAATGGAAGCACGTTTAAAAGAGCTAAAGCAAAAAGCGTTAGAGCTTATTGAAGAAGCGAAAGAGCTAAAGGGCTTAAACGACGTACGCGTAGCGTATTTAGGAAAAAAAGGTCCAATTACAGAAGTATTACGCGGCATGGGAAAATTATCAGCAGAAGAGCGTCCACGTATGGGAGCATTAGTGAATGAAGTACGTGAAGCGATTCAAACGCGTCTAGAAGACAAAATTAGCAACTTAGAAAAAGCAGTAATTGAAGCGAAATTAGCTACGGAAACAATTGATGTTACATTACCAGGTCGTCCTGTTGAAACAGGTTGTCACCATCCGTTAACAGCTGTTGTTGAACAAATTGAAGATGTATTCATCGGTATGGGTTATGAAGTAGCTGAAGGAACAGAAGTAGAAAAAGACTACTACAACTTCGAAGCACTAAACTTACCGAAAGATCACCCAGCACGTGACATGCAAGATACATTCTACATTACAGAAGAAACGTTACTACGTACACATACATCTTCTGTGCAAGCACGTACGATGGAAAATAATAAAGAAAAAGGCCCAATCAAAATTATTTGTCCTGGTAAAGTGTATCGCCGCGATGATGATGATGCGACGCATTCACATCAGTTCATGCAAATTGAAGGCCTTGTAATTGATAAAAACATTCGTATGAGTGACTTAAAAGGTACACTGCAAGTATTCGTGAAAAAGATGTTCGGTGAAGATCGTGAAATCCGTCTTCGTCCAAGTTTCTTCCCATTCACAGAGCCATCTGTAGAGATGGATATTTCTTGTATGATGTGTCATGGCAAAGGTTGCGGCACTTGTAAAGGAACTGGCTGGATTGAAATTCTAGGCGCAGGTATGGTTCACCCGAACGTACTTGAAATGGCTGGTTATGATTCAAAAGAATATCAAGGTTTCGCATTCGGTATGGGCGCAGAGCGTATCGCAATGTTGAAATACGGCGTAGATGACATTCGTCATTTCTATACAAACGATGTACGTTTCTTACAACAATTCAAACGAGCGTAAGGGAAGGAGAGGATAAATATGTTCGTATCATATCGTTGGTTACAAGAGTATGTAGATATTAAAGATGTAACAGCACAAGAACTAGCAGACAAAATCACGAAAAGTGGTATTGAAGTAGAAGGCGTTGAAGTATTAAATAAAGGTGTAAAAGGTGTTGTAGTTGGTCACGTATTAGAATGTGAAAAACACCCAGAAGCTGATAAATTAAGCAAATGCTTAATCGATATCGGTGAAGAAGAGCCAGTTCAAATTATTTGTGGAGCTGCTAACATTGCAAAAGGTTTAAAAGTGCCAGTTGCAAAAGTTGGTGCTGTACTTCCTGGTAACTTCAAAATCAAAAAAGCAAAACTACGTGGTGAAGCTTCTCACGGTATGGTTTGTGCTCTTCAAGAGCTTGGCATTGATGGAAAGTTAGTTTCAAAAGAATATGCAGATGGTATCTTTATCTTCCCAAGTGACGCTGAAGTTGGTGCAGATGCACTTGAAATTTTAAACTTACACGATGAAGTACTTGAGCTTGGTTTAACACCAAACCGTGCAGATTGCTTAAACATGTTAGGTGTTGCATATGAAGTAGCTGCTATTTACGGCCGTGAAGTAAAACTTCCAGCTATCGACTTACAAGAAACAGCAGAAAAAACTTCTGATTACATTTCTGTAAGTGTAGAAGCGAAAGAAGAAAATCCATTATACATTGCAAAAATGGTGAAGAACGTAAAAATTGGTCCATCACCAATGTGGATGCAAACTCGTCTTATGGCAGCTGGCATTCGTCCAATTAGCAACGTAGTTGATATTACAAACTACATTTTAATGGAATACGGTCAACCGTTACATGCATTCGATTACGATAAATTAGGTTCAAAAGAAATCGTTGTTCGTCTTGCAAAAGAAGGCGAAAAAATTGAAACATTAGATGATCAAGAGCGTACATTACAAAGCCACCATCTTGTAATTACAAACGGAACAAAAGCTTTAGCTGTTGCTGGTGTAATGGGTGGGGCGGATTCTGAAGTTACAAATGAGACAGTAAACGTTCTAATTGAGTCTGCATACTTTGCAGGTCAAACAGTGCGTCGCACATCAAAAGACTTAGGTCTTCGTAGTGAATCAAGTGCACGTTTTGAAAAAGGAATCGACCCAACACGTACATTTGAAGCAATTCAACACGCAGCTGCCTTAATGGCGAAATATGCTGGCGGTGAAGCACTTGAAGGTGTAGTAGAAGCTGATAACTTACAAGTACAAGAGCGTACAGTATCTGTTACTGCTGAAAAAGTAAACCGTGTATTAGGTACAAATATTTCTGCGAGTGAAATGGGTACAATGTTCGCGAACTTGAAATTTCCATTCACAGAAGTAGAAGGAACATTCCATGTAAATGTACCAGCACGTCGTCCTGATATTACAATTTCAGAAGACTTAGTAGAAGAAGTGGGCCGTCTATACGGTTATGACCACATTCCAGTTACATTACCTTCTGGAACGATGACTCGTGGTAAATTAACATCAGCACAAACGAAACGTCGTAAAGTACGTCGCTTCTTAGAGGGTGCTGGTTTATATGAAGCAATCACGTATTCATTAACGAGCGCTGACAAAGCGAAACAATACATGATTGAGCCAAACGAAAAGGCACCTGTAAACCTTGCACTTCCAATGAGTGAAGAGCGTAGCCAACTTCGTTTAAGCTTAGTGCCACAATTGCTAGAAGCAGTTTCATACAATGTTGCTCGCAAAAACGACAGCGTTGCTTTATACGAAGTAGGTTCTATCTTCTTACCAACAGAAGCAGGAGAACTTCCGAAAGAAGAACAACACCTTGCAGGTGTTATGACAGGTCTTGCTCTTCACCATGCATGGCAAGGTGAGAAGAAAGTAGTAGACTTCTTCGTTGTGAAAGGTGTACTAGAAGGACTATTCGACGTACTTGGCGTTTCAAACCAAATCACATATGCACCAGCGAAACGTGAAGGTATGCACCCAGGTCGTACAGCTGACATCGTATTAGATGGCGAAGTAATTGGTTTCATCGGTCAATTGCACCCAGAAGCAGAAAAACAATTAGATGTGAAAAATACATTCGTATTTGAACTATCTCTTGTAAAAATATTCGGTGCAGATGCTGAAGAAACTTACTACTCAGCAATTCCGCGTTTCCCATCTATGACACGTGACATGGCTGTTGTAGTAACAAAAGAAACAAAAGCTGGTGAAATGAAGCAAGTCATTGCTGAAGCTGGCGGAGAACTTTTGAAAGACGTAACACTATTCGACTTATACGAAGGTGAAAAAATGGAAGAAGGCAAGAAATCACTTGCATTCTCTATGACTTACTTCGATGCAGAACGTACGTTAACAGATGAAGAAGTAACAGAAGCGCATAACCGTGTATTAACAACGGTAGAAGAGAAATTTGGTGCGGAGTTACGTAAGTAATTAGAAAATTGCCGGATTCATTCCGGCAATTTTTTTATTGCACAATCGTCGACAGATGTCGGTAAGTCGATATATTACAAAAATCGCTTATATATTTTATGGCATCTTGCATCTTTCTCTCGAATGTAGTACATTAATTTTAGTTTAACAAAATGAAAGACGATGATAAGGAAAAGTAGTATATACTATAATCCAAAGCGAGTCAGGGGCGGTGAGAGCCTGATGAGGCGGTATATGTGAAGAACACCTTGGAGTTGCTAACCGAAATTGAATCTTGTATTCAAGAGTAGACTTAGACGGGAAGCCGGCCTGTTACAAACCGGGAAGTATGTATTACATACGAGTTAAAGTTGGTCTTTATGACAAATTGGGTGGTACCGCGAAGTTTAACCTTTCGTCCCTTTATGGATGAAAGGTTTTTTTGTATTTAAATATATCAGCAAAGGAGAATTTCACTATGGAAAACACATTAGTAAAAAGTCTGTATAGAGATACAGAAAAGTATGCAGGTCAAACAGTACAAGTATCAGGGTGGATTCGTAATTTACGTGATTCAAAAGCATTTGGTTTCATCGAATTAAACGACGGTAGCTTTTTCAAAAGCGTTCAAATCGTTTTCGATACAGAATTAGAGAACTTTAAAGAAATTGCAAAGCTTCCACTTAGCTCTTCAGTGAAAGTAGAAGGTAAAGTAATTGCAACGCCTGGAGCGAAGCAACCATTTGAAATTAAAGCAGAAAAAATTGATATCGAGGGCTTATCAGATTCTGATTACCCACTTCAAAAGAAGCGTCATACGTTTGAATACTTACGTACAATCGCTCACTTACGTCCAAGAACAAATGCATTCTCTGCAACGTTCCGCGTACGTTCTATCGCAGCATTTGCGATTCACCAGTTCTTCCAAGAGCGTGGATTCGTACATGTTCACACACCAATCATCACTGGTAGTGATACAGAAGGTGCTGGCGAAATGTTCCGCGTAACAACACAAGATTTAAACAACGTACCAAAAGGTGAAGACGGACAAGTTGATGAGTCAAAAGACTTCTTCGGTAAAGAAACAAACTTAACAGTAAGTGGACAGCTGAACGCTGAAGCGTATGCATTAGCATTCCGTGATGTATATACATTCGGACCTACATTCCGTGCAGAAAACTCAAACACAACTCGCCACGCTGCTGAGTTCTGGATGGTTGAGCCTGAGATTGCATTCGCTGAGTTAGGCGATGTAATGGATCTTACAGAAGATATGCTGAAATATGCAATGAAATATGTATTAGAGCATGCACCAGAAGAAATGGACTTCTTCAACAGCTTCGTTGATAAAACAGTTCTAGAGCGTATGAACAACGTGATTAACTCTGACTTCGGTCGCATCACATATACAGAAGCAATTAAAGTACTTCAAGAATCAGGTGCTGACTTCAAGTACCCAGTAGAATGGGGTATTGACTTACAAACAGAGCATGAAAGATACTTATCAGAAGAGATCTTCAAACGCCCTGTATTCGTAACTGACTACCCGAAAGACATTAAAGCGTTCTACATGCGTATGAATGAAGATGGAAAAACAGTAGCTGCTACTGACCTTCTAGTTCCTGGCATCGGCGAATTAATCGGCGGAAGTCAACGTGAAGAAAGAATGGACGTTTTAGTAGACAGAATTAAAGAATTAGGTATGAACGAAGAGGACTACTGGTGGTACTTAGAACTTAGAAAATACGGCGGTACAAAACACGCTGGATTCGGTCTAGGTTTCGAGCGCTTCCTAATGTACATCACTGGTATGGCTAACATCCGTGACGTAATTCCATTCCCAAGAACTCCAGGTTCTTCTGAGTTCTAAAATATGAAAAAAGCGAGAGGATTTCCTCTCGCTTTTTTGTTTGCATAGTTTATGACCCCGTAGCAAAAAGTAACGCGAAGGGGTGAGTATAAAATGAGTAAAAAAGTGAAAAAAGATCATTCAAGATCGAGCCTAGGTTCTCCGGAAGTAGAAGGACAAGGAACGACGACACATGAAACAGGTTCTCATAAGGTATCTTCATCTAATAAGAAGCAGAAACAAAGCTAACATAAAAAAGGAGAGTCTTAGGGGCTCTCCTTTTTATGTATTACATCTTGTTATCGTTAATCTCTTTTGTAATTTGATCTATGTCTTTGTCTAATCGATCTAAATAGAAAAACCATAGTAAACTCATGAACACGTGATAGATGGCCATAACGCTAAGGCTATCAGATATGTTTTCGAATGTGGATTTAGTAGTGAAGAAAGTGCCCCAAACATTAGAAATAATGAAGTAAGAAAGTGGACCTACGAGATGTACGAAAACATATAATAACTTTTTCACTTTTACAGCGTTTATATAAATTCCCTCCTTTAAATTATTGAATGCAGGCTTTTCACTTAGTATCTGAATGTTTTCTCTAATTTTGAACTGTCTTTCGTGTGGATCGCCTAGTAAAATATTTAGAATCATTTGTAGAAGTAGCAATGGGAATCTCCTCATATGTTAGAATAATCTGTATATTGTAATTGTCACAAAACTATAAGGACAATAGTAGGGTGAAACAAAAAACAGGAGTTTGTAGGCTCCTGTTTTTGTCGATACTATTTTAATAAGCGAAACGCCTTCTCCGTATTAGCGAAATGCAGTTTCACAAACTCGGGTAATCGTTCTTTACCAAGCTTTTGAATTAATTTAGCTGCAGCAATATCAACTTGTTTACCAGCACCTTTTGGAAGTGGCATACCAGCTTTTTTGCTTAGTTCGTCAAACTGTTTTACGAATGAGTAGCGAGCTAAAATAGAAGCAGCGGCTACTGCTAAATGGACGCTTTCACCTTTCGTCGCGAAATAAACATTTTCACGCTGTACCTGTTTTTGTTTTGCTAAATATTTATAGTATGTATCAGGTTGTGTGAATTGATCGATTAAGACGCCTTCAGGTTTTGTAGGTGCCATTTTACCTAATAAGTTTGTAATAGCTTTATTATGTAGCAAGGCTTTTAGCTTACCTTGGTTGTTTCCTTTATCAAATAGCTCGTTATATTTTTCATTATGAAGGACAAGAGAGCTGTAAGGAACAACATGTAGAAGTTGTTTCGCAATGGCAGTAATTTGATCGTCATTTAAGTTTTTAGAGTCTTTTACACCAAGTTCTTTTAGTAGTGGAATTTGCTTTGCATCTACATATACAGCAACGACTGTCATCGGTCCAAAGAAATCTCCCGTACCAACTTCATCAGACCCTACAATAGACATTGTACTGATGGAAGCAGGCGGTGCATAACGATGTGAATCGACAGTTTTTTTTACAGCTGTTTTGGGTGTTTGAGAGACAGTTTGCCAACGAGAAGCTTCTGCTTCAGCGCGGCCTCCTTGGAACATTACTTTTCCAGATTTATACGCTGTAATCGTGCAAGATGGTACCTTTGCCATGAAGATCCCGCCTTGCGGAGTTTTCGGGCTAAGCGAATGTTTATATTGTTGTTTCATGTCTTCAATTACTGTAGAATTTGTTTGAATTACGATAGAATTTGACATAATGGTCGCCCCTTTTTTTATATTGTTATTTTTATCATATCGGATTGTTCTTTCTGTTTCCATATTATGAAGGTTCATGGTATGATAAACTTTAGGATTCTGTACGTGATTGGAGGCCGGTGAGTTGTCACAACAAAAGGGAAAGAAAAGTCGAATTAATGTAGAAATCTATGGTCAACAATATTCAGTTGTTGGCGATGAAAGTACAAGTCATATCCGCATGGTAGCAGCGATTGTGGATGATAAAATGCGCGAACTCAATGCCAAGAATCCTTCGCTTGACACGAGTAGACTAGCGGTATTGACGGCGGTAAACGTCATACACGATTACATAAAATTAAAAGAAGAACATGAGAAATTGAAAGAAAGTATGACAAAAAAAGGAATGGAATAACATGATTGATATTATTATCATTTTACTGCTTGTTATGGGATTTTTCCTCGGCTTACGCAGAGGGTTTATTCTGCAACTTGTAAAGTTAACAAGCTTTATTATCGCATACCTTGTTGCATACTGGTACTGTAAAGATTTAGCGCCAGCACTTGCGAAATTTATTCCGTATCCATTTGATAAAAACGTATCTGTTCCAGAATGGATTGATGCAAATAATATTGAGACAGTATTTTATCAAGCGCTTGCGTTTATCATATTGTTTATTATCACTAAAATTGCACTTTCATTACTTGGTAATTTGTTAAATATGTTTGCAGAAATACCGGTTTTAAAGCAAGTAAATGCGTTTGCGGGGGCAATCCTCGGATTTTTAGAAGTATATATTATTTTGTTTGTCTTAATTATCATTGGAAACATACTTCCGATTGAACAAGTACAAACACCATTACAAAAATCATCAATTAGCAAAATAATTGTAGACGATACACCGATTCTATCTGAAAAGGTGAAGGAACTATGGCAGACAGGTAGCAGAGTATAACTTCTCTTTTTTCGGAAAGAGAAGTTTTTTTCTATGAAAGAAAGGCGGGGCAATGATGAAAGTAAATAAAAAACAAGTTATCAAATTATTAGAGACAATCGGGCTTTTTATGGAACTAAAGGGTGCGAATCCATTTAAAATATCTGCATTTCGTAAAGCGGCAGCAGCATTAGAAAGTGACGATCGTAGTCTTTCTGAAATTGAAGATTTCACAAAGATTCCAGGCATCGGAAAAGGAACAGCAGCCGTTATTCAAGAATATATAGAATCGGGAACATCTGAAGTATTACAAGAACTTGAGAAAGAAGTACCAAGTAGCTTATTGCCGTTATTAAAACTACCAGGACTTGGTGGTAAGAAGGTAGCTAAGTTATATAAAGAACTTGGTGTTGTTGATATGGAATCGCTAAAAGCTGTTTGTGAGGAAAATAAAGTACAGGCTTTAGCAGGTTTCGGTAAGAAGACAGAAGAGAAAATATTAGAAGCAATCGATCAAGTAGGCTCTCGTCCAGAGCGTTTACCAATCGCGATGGTATTGCCTATTGCCGGGGAAATAGAGGAGAAATTGTCGAATATTGCTGAAGTAATTCGTTTCTCTCGCGCTGGTAGTTTGCGCCGCGCGAGAGAAACAGTGAAAGATTTAGATTTTATCATTGCAACGACAGAACCAGCAGCGGTACGTGAGCATTTACTACAATTCGATAATATGATTGAAGTAATCGCAAGTGGAGATACGAAAGTTTCGGTTCGTCTTCAATATGAATATGATATTTCAATCGATTTTCGTTTAGTAAAACCAGAAGAGTTTATTACAACTCTTCACCATTTCACAGGATCAAAAGACCATAACGTAAAAATGCGTCAAATCGCAAAAGATAGAGGCGAGAAAATTAGTGAGTACGGTGTAGAAAACTTGGAAACAGGTGAAGTGAAAACATTTGAGAATGAAGAAGACTTCTTCGCTCATTTCGGTCTGCCATTTATTCCGCCAGAAGTGCGTGAAGATGGAAAAGAAATTGAATTAATTAAAGAGTATCCGAACTTAATTCAGTTTTCCGATATACAAGGTGATTTACATATGCATACAACTTGGAGTGACGGTGCTTTTTCTATTGAAGAAATGGTACAAGCGTGCCGTGCTCGTGGATATAAGTTTATGGCGATTACTGATCACTCGCAATATTTGAAAGTAGCGAATGGTTTAACGAAAGAGCGTCTTCGTGAGCAAGCGAAAGAAATTGAACGTATGAATGAAAAGTATCCAGACATTACAATTTTACGCGGAATTGAAATGGACATTTTACCAGATGCCTCGCTTGATTTTGATGATGAAGTATTAGAAGAATTAGACTATGTCATTGGAGCGATCCACTCTAGCTTCTCACAAGACCGTGAAACGATTATGAAGCGTCTGCGTACTGCACTTGAGAATAAACATGTCACAATGATTGCTCATCCGACAGGACGTCTTCTCGGGCGCCGTGAGGGTTATGATGTAGATACAGATTTATTAATTGAACTCGCAAAAGAGACAAATACAGTTTTAGAATTAAATGCGAATCCGAACCGTCTAGATTTAAGCGCGAAATTATTAAAACAAGCACAAGATGCTGGTGTAAAAGTAGCGATTAATACGGATGCTCATACACTTGAAATGTTAGAAGATATGGAAACAGGTGTAGCTGCAGCACGTAAAGGTTGGATTCAAAAAGATAACGTGATTAACACGTGGGATATTGAACGTTTATTAGACTATATTAAACGTAATAAGTAACACAAGGGGGACCTGCAACATGTTAGAAAGAACGTTGCGTGTATTAGAATACAATAAAGTAAAAGAACAATTACTTGAACATACAGCCTCTTCACTTGGCCGTGATAAAGTGAAGCATTTAGTGCCGAGCACTGATTTTGAAGAAATTGTAGAAATGCAAGATACAACGGATGAAGCAGCGAAAGTCATTCGTTTAAAAGGTAGTGCACCATTAGGTGGCATTACGGATATTCGTTCAAATGTGAAGCGTGCAAAGATTGGAAGCATGTTAAGCCCGAATGAACTACTTGATATTGCGAATACGATGTATGGTAGTCGCAATATGAAACGTTTCATTGAAGATATGGTTGATAACGGTGTCGAGCTTCCGATTTTAGAAACTCATGTCGCTCAAATTGTATCTTTATATGATTTAGAAAAGAAAATTACAAATTGCATCGGTGATGGCGGTGAAGTAGTCGATAGCGCGAGTGATAAACTGCGTGGTATTCGTACTCAAATTCGTACTGCGGAAAGTCGTATTCGTGAAAAGTTAGAAAATATGACGCGTTCTTCAAACGCGCAAAAGATGCTGTCTGACTCGATTGTAACGATTCGTAACGAACGTTACGTAATCCCAGTAAAACAAGAATACCGCGGCGTATATGGTGGTATTGTTCACGATCAATCTGCTTCTGGACAAACGTTATTTATTGAACCGCAAGTCATTGTAGAATTAAATAATGCACTACAAGAAGCACGAGTGAAAGAAAAACAAGAAATTGAACGTATATTATTAATGTTAACAGAAGAAGTGGCAGTAGAAGCCGATATCGTTTTATCAAACGTAGAAGTAGTTGCAAATCTTGATTTCATCTTTGCGAAAGCTTTTTATGCGAAGCGAATTAAAGCAACGAAACCAATCGTAAATAACGAGCGTTATATGGATTTAAGACAAGCTCGTCATCCGCTAATCGATCCAGAAATTATTGTGCCAAATAACATTATGCTAGGTAAAGATTTCACGACAATTGTTATTACAGGACCGAATACAGGTGGTAAAACAGTTACGCTGAAAACAGTTGGTATTTGTGTATTAATGGCGCAATCTGGTCTTCACATTCCAGTAATGGATGAGTCAGAGATTTGTGTATTTAAAAACATCTTTGCTGATATTGGTGATGAGCAGTCGATTGAACAAAGCTTAAGTACGTTCTCCTCACATATGGTGAACATTGTAGATATTTTAGAAAAAGCTGATTTTGAAAGCTTAGTTTTATTTGATGAATTAGGTGCTGGAACAGACCCGCAAGAAGGTGCTGCACTAGCAATTTCGATTTTAGATGAAGTATGTAACCGCGGTGCTCGTGTTGTTGCTACGACGCATTACCCAGAATTAAAAGCATACGGATACAACCGTGAGCAAGTTATTAATGCGAGTGTTGAGTTTGATGTAAATACATTAAGTCCAACTTATAAATTATTAATCGGTGTACCAGGTCGCAGTAACGCCTTTGAAATTTCAAAGCGCCTTGGATTATCTGATCGCGTTATTGATCAAGCACGTAACCACATTAGTACAGATACAAATAAAATTGAAAATATGATTGCGAAGTTAGAAGAAAGCCAGAAGAACGCAGAGCGTGACTGGAACGAAGCAGAGGCACTTCGCAAACAATCTGAGAAACTTCATCGTGAGTTGCAACGTCAAATTATTGAGTTTAACGATGAGCGTGATGAAAAATTATTAAAAGCGCAAAAAGAAGGGGAAGAAAAAGTCGAAGCTGCGAAGAAAGAAGCAGAAGGTATTATTCAAGAACTTCGTCAATTGCGTAAAGCACAGCTTGTAAATGTGAAAGATCATGAGCTTATTGAAGCGAAGAGCCGTCTAGAAGGCACAGCGCCAGAGCTTGTGAAGAAACAAAAAGTAAACGTAAAAAACACTGCGCCGAAACAACAGTTACGGGCAGGTGATGAAGTAAAAGTATTAACGTTCGGTCAAAAGGGTCAATTACTTGAAAAAGTAAGTGATACAGAGTGGAGCGTACAAATCGGTATTCTGAAGATGAAAGTAAAAGAATCTAACATGGAATACATTAACACACCGAAGCAAACAGAGAAAAAAGCAGTCGCAAGTGTGAAGGGTAGAGATTACCACGTTTCATTGGAACTTGATCTTCGCGGTGAACGTTATGAAGATGCAATGATGCGCGTTGAAAAATATTTAGACGATGCCCAGCTTGCAAGTTATCCTCGTGTATCAATCATTCACGGTAAAGGAACAGGAGCGCTTCGCCAAGGTGTACAAGATTACTTGAAGAAGCACCGCGGCGTGAAGAATTACCGTTACGGTGACATGGGCGAGGGAGGCCTAGGCGTAACAGTTGTCGAATTAAAATAGAAAACAACGAAACAAAGGGGAAACCATTATATGTTTATGGACAAACTTGCAAAAGTATTGTTAGCTTGTTGTGGAATATTTTTGGTGATTGGGGTTATTTATTTAGTTGTTTTTGCGAATTGAAAAAGCGTCAATCGTGGCATAATGATATTGCCATAGATTGACGCTTTTAATATATGTGAAAAGGAATAAAACATGAAAATCAACCAATACATAAGCGAAGCAAAATCCTGCTCAAGACGTGAAACAGATCGCCTCATTAAAGCTGGACGCGTGGCTGTTAACGGCGAAATATGTACGCACGGTGCACTCGTGAGCGATGGTGATGTAGTAACGATTGATGGGCAGGTTATTGCAAAAGAAGAGAAAGAGAAGGTGTATATAGCCTTTCATAAGCCGGTCGGAATTACTTGTACAGCAGCCGATCATATTGAAGATAATATTATTGATTATATCAATTATCCAGAGCGAATCTTTCCAGTTGGGCGATTAGATAAAGCATCAGAAGGACTTATCTTATTAACGAATGACGGTACGATTGCGAATCAAATTTTACATGGTGATCATGAGCACGAGAAAGAATATGTTGTCACAGTCGATAAACCTTTTACGGACTGGTTTATTAATGAGATGTCCAGCGGTGTAAAGATTAAAGATGGTATGACGAAGCCGTGTAAAGTGACGAGAGTCGATCAATCAACATTTCGTATCATTTTAACGCAAGGGATGAACAGGCAAATTCGTAGAATGAGCCGTGCTTTCGGGTTTACTGTAATAAAGCTAAAGCGAGTACGCATTATGAATATAGAGCTAAATGAGCTTGAAGTAGGAAAGTGGAGGAGCGTTACATCGGAGGAATTAGACATTCTAATAGATCAGTTATAGGGAGGAAAAGTTTTCTCCCAATATTTTTTTGTCAGAAAAAATAAAACTATTGATTTTTTAAAAAATAGCCCATATAATAAAAAACAACAAGTTTCGACAAGATATTTTATAAAAGTAATGATGAGGACATGAGTTGTATTTTACGATTCTCAGAGAGGGGAGCCTTAGGCTGTGAGCTTCCTAATACGAAAAGACAAGCTTACCACCTCTAAACTTCAAGAGTGAACTGCATACATGATGCATTGTAATTCTTGACGGATAAAACCGTTATCAATTTACACGAGCTATAAAATGAGCTTATTTTGCTATAAATTCATTTTATTAGAATAAGGGTGGAACCACGATTTCAACACTCGTCCCTTTGTTAGGGACGGGTGTTTTTTGCGTTCTTTTACGGGGAAGTGTGCTTGAAAGAGGATATGTGACGGATTATTTTTCAGAATATTTTGTTAATTAATTATTTTAGGAGGTTAGTAGAAATGAAATCATCTTTAAAGTTTTCAGAGATGTTTGCAATAAGTTTAATGTTATTTGCACTGTTTTTTGGTGCAGGTAATATGATTTTTCCACCAGCGTTAGGGCAAGGTGCTGGAACGGACGTATGGATCGCGCTGTTTGGTTTTATTGTAACAGGCGTTGGACTACCTTTATTAGGCGTAATTGTTATAGCTTTAAAGGGAGATATTAATGAGCTAGCAGGACGTGTACATCCTATATTCGCACTTGTTTTTATCACTGCCATTTATTTATGTTTAGGCGTATTCGTAAGTGTGCCGCGTACAGGAACAGTAGCTTATGAGATGAGTGTTGCACCGTTTTTACCAAGTGAGATAGCAGGTCAGTCATATCCACTTGTTATCTTTACACTTATTTTCTTTGCAGTAACTTTCTATTTAGCTTTAAATCCTTCGAAATTAGTGGGGCGTATTGGTAAAGTGCTAACTCCAATATTATTAGCTGTTATTGCAATTATCGTAGGTAAAGCACTTATTACACCAATTGGAGAATTTGGTGCACCGACAGAAGTGTATAGTGCTCCTCTCTTCAAAGGATTTATTGATGGATATTTAACTTTAGATGGACTTGCAGCACTTGTATTCGGAAATGTTGTAATTCATGCGTTAAAAGAAAAAGGCATTACAAATAAAAATAGTATTGCAAAAGTAACAATCTTTGCAGGATTTATTGCAGCGCTTGGTCTACTACTTGTGTATTTAGCGCTTGCTTATCTTGGAGCTTCTAGTGTGTCACTTGGAATGGGCGCAAACGGAGGAATTATTTTAACAAATGTGGTGAATCATTTATTTGGCAGTTACGGAACTTTATTACTAGGGATCGCAATTACAGCAGCGTGTTTAACAACTTCTGTAGGTATTGTTGCAGCTTGTGGTGATTACTTCTCTTCCTTATTACCAAAGCTTTCTTATCAAAAAGTCGTTTTCATTTTCTGTGTATTAGCATTTATGGTAGCAAATCTTGGGTTAACTCAGTTAAATGCATTAGCATTACCAATCTTAATCGCTATTTATCCAATTGGAATCGTACTTATCGTATTATCACTTGTTGAAAACTACGTTCGTCTTCCATTAGCGATGTATGTGGGGGGGATTGTAGGAGCATTTGCAATCAGTTTCTTTGATGGATTACACAATGCAAACCTTCAAATTGCAGCGCTAGCACCTATTTTAGATAAGATTCCATTATATAGTGTAGGAATTGGTTGGTTAGTTCCAGGCATAATCGGTATAGGATTTGGTTATATAGTTTCTAAGTTTCAAAAGCAGGAAATTGCTGTAGAAAAATAGAGAAAAGAGGCTTTCTATAATAGAAAGTCTCTTTTTTTGTAGAAAAAGCCATATATAGAGAAATTCAGATATTAAAAATTTTATACGTAATATAGTTGACAAAAAATTTATGAGTAGGCTAAGATTGACTTAGTTGTGGAAATATTGGAAGGGAAGTGAGGGATAAGGGGTTTCTATAACTATAGTGTTGTTATGGGAAGAGGTGAAAGAAGAGGCGAAGAGATAGTTTATTTTTTTTGATTTATATTGAGAATGATAATCAATAAAAAAGTTTTATAATTTTTTCTCAGTTTCTATGCCTTTGTATAAGGAATAGGGTGAGATATTATTTTTAATATTCAATGAGAATGATAATCAATAATACTTATGTTACATAAAAGAATGCTAATTAAATAATAGGTAAAAGAGATTATTTTTTTCTTATAAATTGAGAATAATTATCATTTTCAAAAAGTGAAATGAAAGATAACCAAGGAGGAAACAAGAAAAATGAAAAAGGTTTCTGTATTACCCGCTTTTATTATAACGTTCGTATGTATGCTAGCTTTTCTTGTAATGCCATACGGAAATGCTTCAGCAAAACTAGCTGATGGTACTTACGATATTAATTACGTAATTCAAAAAGCGGAAAATGATTCAGCTTCAATGGCAAATGACTATTTTGAAAAGCCAGCAAAATTAGTAGTGAAAAACGGTGAGATGAGAGTACAAGTTCCGATGAATCATAGTGCTTGGATTACAGAATTTAAAGCACCAGAGAACGGGGATTTTGTTGATGCGAAAGTTGTTAGTAAAGATGAATCGGCAGATAAAAGAACAGTAGAGTTTAAAGTAGATGATTTATCCAAACCGGCAGCTGTAAAAATTCATGTTGTTGTACCAAATGCAAACTATGACCACCACTACACAATTCGTTTTGCTTTTGATGCAAATGTAAAAGCTGTAGGTGGCGATAACGGCGTAGCTGCTACTACAAAAAATAATGATCAAGCGAAAACAGATACACAAGTAAAAGAAGAGAAAACAAAAGTAGAGAGTAAGGAAACAGCTAAAGAAGTGAACAAAGAAACAAAAAATGAAAATGGAAAAGCTGAAAAAACAGATAATCCAAAAACAGGCGATGAAGCACGTATTGGATTGTTTGCAGCGTTAATTCTTATTTCAGGTGCTTTCTTAATTCGTAAAGTGAAGTTGAGTAAATAAATCTTTTGAAGGGTGATGAATATATGTTTAAACAATTTAAAATGATTATTGCCGTATTTGGTGTTTTATTTACGTTTATCGCAACACTAGGTTTACAAGATGCAAAGGCTGCTACAAAACTAGCTGATGGAAAATATAATATTGCTTTTACTGTATGGAAAGGCGATAAAGATGAATCGTCTAGAATGAATAGTTATTTTGAAAGCCCAGCAACATTAACAGTTAAAAATGGAAAACAATATGTTTCATTTAAAGTGAAAGATAGTGCTTCTATTAAAAGTTTCCAAGTAGAAAAAGATGGTCAATTTGTAGAAACAACCGTGTTAAGTGAAAACAAAAAAGATAATACTAGAGTTGTAGAATTTGAAGTTGCTGACTTGTCAAAAAAACTAAATGGCAAAGTGAAAATTAATATTCCAATTATTAATTATAATGCTTCGTATGATATTCGCTTTGTATTTGATGGGAATAGTATTAAATAATTTTCAAAAGGGAGAGTCGTTCCATTGAACAGGTATACAAAAATTATTGTTGCTATGTTTTTAATAATATTTACATTTGTATCAACATTACAACCACTTGCAGTTCAAGCAGCTACCAAGTTGGCTGACGGTGAATATTCAATTGGCTTCAAAGTTTTAAAAGATACATCAGATGAAGAATCAATGATGAATCAATATTCAGTAAGCCCGGGAACTTTAAAAGTGAAGGGTGGGAAAAAGAAAGTATCCTTTACATTAACAAATAGTTCATGGATTACGAAGTTTGAAACAGAAAAAGCAGGTAAGCTAGTTGCGACAAATGTAATTAGTGAAGATAAAGAAAAAGATACAAGAGTAGTAGAATTTGATGTAGAAGATGTAGAGAAGGTATTAAATGCAAAAGTAAAAGTAGATATTGATTTTTTAAATTATCATCATGAGTACGACGTTCGTATTGCATTTGATCAAAATAGCATTACACCAATTCATGTAGAAAAACCAAATGAAAAAGAGGACCCAGCTAATAAGCCAGATCCAAATGAAACTACCGATCCAGGTCAGAAGCCCGACCAAAAGCCTGACCCAGATCAACAACCAAATTCTAACACAATTACAGATGGTGCGTACAGCATTCCATTTAAAGTGTTAAAAGATCAAACAGATGAAGAATCTAAGATGAATACTTACATGGTAAATCCAGGAGTATTAAAAGTAGAAAACGGTAAGAAAAAAGCAATTGTAACACTAAAAAGCAGCTCATTAATTAAAAATTTCCAAACGGAAAAAGATGGCGCATTTGTTGATGCAAAAGTAGTGAGTGAGGATAAGGAAAAAGATACAAGAGTAGTAGAGTTTGAAGTAAACGATTTATCTAAAAAACTAAATACAAAAGTATTTATCGAAATGGCATCAAGAAATTATAAGCAAACGCATGATGTACAACTTTTATTTGAACAAGATAAACTTGAACAAATTAAAAATGAAGAGAAACAACCAGAAGTAGAAAAACCA
>NZ_NTVM01000021.1:0-58253 GCF_002558005.1 Bacillus sp. AFS012607 | reverse complement strand
GCGTTTCCGCATCAGCGACGTTTATTAATTTACCATATACAAACTATTAACGTCAATACTTTTTAATAAAAAGTTCTTTTTCTTACATAACGAATACATTCCTCTGCGTTAGCAACTCTCCGAAACAAACAAAAAATGATTTTATATCTTTCTTCCATCGCCTTTTTTACAACTTCATGAATACGCTCATCTTCAAAATCAAATAAAAGTTCCTCTAACTCTCTCTTTAATATGTATTCCATCTCTTTTCTCTCTTCTTTTGTCAACATCAGCCCAAGCAAATGATCACCTCAATAATTCCTTACGTAACAATAAACGTTCCGCTCATTTTCACTTATTACAATCCTATCATTCATTATATCCACTACTTACGATATTAATCCTTTGTTCTCTTTTTTATATTTCCAGCATATATGTAACTGAAAAGGATTGGACAAAGGGGCGTAATATTATGTTTTTCTTTTTTATTACGAGTAAAAGAACTTTTAAACACATTAGCTTAATAGTGATACTTTCCTTATTTACAGCATGGCTACTCTTTTTAAAAACATATTCACATGAATCTGCTTTTTCAACTGCTACAGGCCCTAAAGTAATTTACAAAGGAGATACCGCTAAAAAGCAAGTTGCATTTACGTTTGATATTAGTTGGGGAGACAAAAAAGCAATTCCAATCCTTGATACTCTTAAAGAAAGAGAAATTAAGAATGCAACCTTCTTCCTTTCTGCTGCATGGGCCGAAAGACACCCCGATATTGTAGAGCGCATCATGAAAGATGGACACGAAATCGGTAGTATGGGTTACAATTACACATCTTATACTTCTCTAGAGACGAATGAAATAAGACGAGACCTTTTACGAGCACAAGATGTTTTTACAAAACTTGGTGTAAAACAAGTCAAACTGTTACGTCCACCTAGTGGCGAATTTAACAAGGCAACCCTTAAAATTGCAGAATCACTTGGATACACCGTCGTGCATTGGAGTAATAATTCAAACGATTGGAAAAACCCAGGTGTAAACCACATCGTTTCCACCGTCTCTAATAATTTGAAAGGTGGAGATATTGTCTTATTACACGCATCCGATTCTGCCCTTCAAACAAATAGAGCTTTACCGCTGCTCCTGCAAAAATTAAAAAGTGATGGATATGAGCAAATATCCGTATCACAACTTATTTCCAACACAAGTACGAAAAGTGAAGATGTGAAATAGCTTCGTCCCTACTACTCTTCACGTATAAAAAGCTCTACTACCTTTCAAGAAGGTGGTAGAGCTTTTTTAATCACACCATTTCCAGTAATATAACTGCCGGTGTATAAAACCTCTCTCTATTAAGCAGGTTTACTCGTTTTTCCGATTAAACGATGTAATACAAGTAATTGATATGCATTACATAACAATAGCGGTATAACCATTAAATATAACCAATCTGTATCATTAATCCGAAGCGCCGGTACCCATTCAAGAATTGTTACAACAACCATAAAGAACAGAGCTGGCACAAATGCTTTTTTATTTGTTTCTTTACTTTTTACATAAGCAACAATTGCTCCAAACACAAATAAAATTCCAGCAACAAGTATGTTATTCCCCAATGAGACTTCCCCATTTGCAATAAGTACAGACCTTAAATACACAAAATCAAATAATACGAATGCAATAAAGAAGAGCTGGACTGCATTCCATAAAGACGATGAGCGAAACATCCCTAGTCCAAAACGATGGATTGTTAAATATGCAAAGAATCCCATTTGACTTATAACGCTAAAAATAAATCCTACACCCATCAACCAGAAAGATACCGCTAAAATCTCCTTAACGTCGAAATTTTGAAAAAATTCATTGTACCTGTCCCACTCCAAAACAAAACCAATAATAACTGTGCTAATCCCACCAAGAAACAACGTCGTTAAAAATAGTCGTACCCACTTGCGGCTATTCACAACACATCCCCCATTATCCTTATATTTCTAATTAAATTGTATCAATGACAATTTCAAAAAGCTAGCCATGTTCATGTATAAATTCCTTAAAGATATTTATATTAAAAAGAGAGAACTGTGCTGAAAGGAGTTCCAACTTATGAAACGGATACTATTCATTTTCGTTTCTTCTTTTCTACTTATCGCACTTGTAGCATGCGCACAAGGAAAAGAAACGAAATCCGAACTAGATTACGATCAAACAAAGAAAATGATTGTTGATATTTTAAAAACAGATCAAGGTAAGAAAGCTATTCAAGATGTATTAACTGATGAAAAAATGAAACAAGCACTCATACTAGATGAAACAGTAGTAAAGAAAACGATTGAAGATGCAATGGTATCCGATAAAGGGCAACAATTCTGGGAAAAGCTCTTTAAAGATCCTGAGTTCTCATCGAAGTTCGCTAAAAGTATGGGGAAAGAACAAACCCAATTAATGAAAACCTTATTAAAAGACCCTGAATACCAAGCAGGCGTTATAGAAATCATGAAAAATCCTGAAGTAGAAAAAATGATGTTACAAACAATGAAGAGTAAAGAATACCGTCAATATCTACAACAAGTACTAACAGAAACTGCTGAAAGTCCACTCTTCCAATCCAAGATGATTGATATCATTAGTAAAGGTGTACAAAAGGCTGAAAAAGGTGGATCTGATAAGAAAGAAGCAGGCGGTGACGGTGGTTCTCAAGGCGAGAAGAAGGAAGAACAGTGAAAATAATAACTATAATAACGAGTGGACAATGTATAAATTGTCCACTCGTTATTACTTTATCTTGCTATTAACAGACAAAATGGCCCTCTAGTTAAGCGAAAAGTTTACTAGTAACAAAACCCTCATTGTTGCCAGTAACAGATGAACTCCACTGATTAAAGTTTCACTTTATTTTTGTGTAACAGCTGTTTTATCAATTACCACTTCGGCTATTTTACTATAAATAATGCCGGTTGTATGTGTATCTTCATATACTGAAGGAGCAAAGTCTTCTTTATTCCAATCAGGTTGTTGCAGCGGAATACGACCAAGAACATTTGTTTGTAGTTCGGTAGCCAACTTATCTCCCCCGCCTCTTCCAAATACATATTCTTTCTCACCAGTTACCTTACTTTCAAAATATGCCATGTTCTCAACAACACCGAGAATACTATGTTCAGTGCGTAATGCCATCGCTCCAGCACGCGCTGCTACAAACGCAGCTGTTGGATGAGGCGTCGTTACAATAATCTCTTTGCAAGATGGCAACATTGAGTGCACATCTAACGCAACATCACCTGTTCCTGGTGGTAAATCTAGTACTAAATAATCTAAATCGCCCCATTCCACTTCTGTGAAGAAGTGGTTTAACATTTTCCCAAGCATAGGTCCTCTCCAAATAACTGGTGCATTATCCTCTACAAAGAAGCCCATTGAGATTACCTTTACACCTAAACGTTCCACCGGAATTATCTTGTCACCTCTTACGATGGGACGTTTTTCTATCCCCATCATGTCTGGCACACTAAAACCGTAAATGTCCGCATCAATAATACCAACTTTTTTTCCTAAACGAGCTAAAGCAACTGCAAGGTTAACGGAAACGGTTGATTTTCCCACGCCACCTTTTCCACTCGCTACTGCTAAGAATGTCGTTTTTGAATTTGGTGACAATAAAGATTCACTTTGCTCTGCTTCTTGTTCTGGTGCAAACTGAGCTAATTCCTCTTCTGTAAATTCTGCAAAACGAAGTCCAACTGTTGCTGCTCCAAGTTCTTTTACTAACTTTACAATTCCAGACTGCAACTGCATTTGTTCCGCTGTACCAGTTTTTACGATTGCAATTTTGACACTCACATGTTCCTTCTCAGGCTTGACTGTTACCTCTTTAATTGCACTTGTTTCTTTTAATGTTTTATGTAAAAACGGATCTACAATCCCTTCTAACGCTTCAACCACTTGTTCTTTCGTTACCATAATTAACCCAGCCCCCTGTATGAAAAATAACGTAATGTTAATTGAATTCATCTTTGTTTATTCTTCAAATTAATGCGTTTACATTTCCAGTATAACATATTTTCCGAAAACTTCGTTAACGAGAGAAACTCAAAAAAATCCTCCTTATTCTGGAGGATTTCCTTTTTCCGTGAAATAACGCAATATACCACGGTATATTGCAGCTGCTACCTTCTGTTGATATTTCTCCGAATTTAACATATACCTTTCGTTCACATTCGATAAAAAGCCGGCTTCAATTAAAGCACCTGGTGTTTTCGCATACTTCAATAAGTATACGTGAGAGATTGTTTTAGCAGAACGATTCGTATTTTCTAAACTCGTTCTCAATTCAGCCTGTATAAATTTAGCAGCACGTTCATTTTCAATTGAAGAGCGATAGTAGAATGTTTGTGCGCCTTTCGATCCACTACTAGTTAAAGCATTTAAATGAATGCTTGCAAAAAAGTCTATATCTGGTTTATTGATGATTTCTACACGTTTTTTTAAATCCTCCGCTTTACGTCTACTATATGACTTTGTATCTTTGTTAGCTAAATCATAATCTCCCTCACGCGTTAAAATAACTAGTGCACCTTGTTCTTGTAAATAGTCTTGTACCTTTTTTGTAATTTCAAGCGTAATATCCTTTTCTATAATATCCTTTCCACCAACAGCCCCTCCATCTGGTCCACCATGCCCAGCATCTAATACGATTACTTTCCCTGATAAGGGTAAATTCCAAGCTCGCCACGATTTTGTGATTTGAAATTCTTGTTTGACTAAAAAAAACAAAACAACCGCAGCGAGTGCAAAAGAGATAATTCGAATTCTCTTCATACCTTTCCTCCTCCAGCTAGTCCCTCTAATTACTTATATGGGACAAGAGGAAAGTTTATGCTTGTCTTAATGAAGCTTTAATCGATATCTTCTTTCACCTTTTTCATACCCTTCTTGCCACCACAATCCTATAAACTGCTGACAAGATTCAAAAAGTAATTCCTCATCTTTCAACTTTATTTCTCGCATAGTCATACTCGTTAAAAATTGAAATAGCGTTTCAGTTAATTGTTGTTCTTCTTCTAAAGCTCTATATTTCACATCAAAAAACGATTCACCATAATAACCAAATTTACTATATCTCGCTCCTAATAAATAAGATTCTATCCCTAATTCAATACAGTAATCTTCATACTGACGATGAAGCTCTTGCATTTGAAAGGCATCACGAATATTTGAGCGCAATGTTTTTAATGATAATTCTCGCAGCATCTTCCGCTCGTATTTTAACTGCTTTTCTTTTTGTTTTTCTTGTAAGCTGACAATGACATTCATAGTACTTATAAACCTCCCTAATACGTATTAGTCTAAACTTCTAAAGAAGAAGCATACGCGAGGCCGTAGCACTAAAATATTCCAAGCTAAAAAAATTGTAAAAGAGGAATGAAACACAAAAAAACCCCAACCAAAATGGTTGGGGTTTGTAGTTCGCAAAAATTAACGTTTTGAGAACTGAGGTGCACGACGTGCGCCTTTAAGACCGTATTTTTTACGCTCTTTCATACGTGCGTCACGAGTTAATAGACCTGCACGTTTTAGTGTTAGACGGTATTCTGGATCAGCTTTTAATAAAGCGCGAGAAATACCGTGACGAATAGCACCAGCTTGACCAGTGTATCCACCACCATTTACGTTTACAAGTACATCGTAGTTACCTAAAGTTTCTGTTGCAACTAGAGGTTGTTTCACTACTTCACGTAATGCAGCAAATGGGATATAGTTTTCAAAATCACGACCGTTAATGATAACGCGTCCTTCGCCTGGAACTAGGCGTACGCGCGCTACTGAACTCTTACGACGTCCAGTGCCATAGTATTGAACCTGTGCCAAAGTAAGCCCTCCTTTAATTAATTATCCGCGAAGTTCGTAAACTTCTGGTTTTTGTGCTTGGTGTGGATGCTCTGCTCCAGCATACACGTTAAGTTTCTTAGAAACTTGACGGCCTAAGCGTCCTTTTGGAAGCATGCCTTTAATTGCAAGCTCTAACATTTGTACAGGGTAGTTTGTACGCATTTCAAGAGCTGTTCTTTGCTTAAGTCCACCTGGGTGGTTAGTGTGACGGTAGTAAATTTTATCGTTTAATTTATTACCTGTTAAATGAATTTTCTCAGCGTTAATAATAATTACATGATCACCCGTGTCAACGTGTGGTGTAAATGTAGGTTTGTTTTTACCACGTAAAATGGATGCTACTTCAGTAGATAGGCGACCTAAAGTTTGACCTTCAGCATCAACCACATACCATTTACGCTCAACTTCGTTAGCTTTTGCCATAAAAGTCGTACGCATGTGTTTCCCTCCTCGTTATCTTTTCCATAGAAAAAATCTATTGTTTATCTTAAACACGATTTCCTTCCGGGGCTAATCGTGGTTTTAGAAACAATACCATATGTTATGATATACTTTTGAGTTTCTAATGTCAAGCAAATGTTACACCAGGATTAGTTGTTATAGTTTACCTCCCATAGGTAAAGCCCATGACCTGGAGCCATCTTTCCAGCAAACTGACGATTTTGTTTCGCTAAAATCTCTGGAATGCTATCAGGATCAAGCTTTCCTTGCCCTACGTTAAGTAACGTACCAACAATAATTCTGACCATATTATATAAAAATCCATTACCTACAAAACGAAAAATTAATTCATCATCTTGCTCAATTAACTCGATTTCATAAATTGTTCGCACTTTATCTTTTTTGTCAGTTTTTGCCGAGCAAAAAGAAGTGAAATCATGCGTTCCAATAAAATAAGGAATTGCTTTTCTTATAGAATTGATTTCGAGCGGATATGGATATTGATATACGTAATTTCTACGGAATACATCCGCAGTCTTTGATAATAATACACGATAACGATATTCTTTTTTCTCAACACCGTAACGTGCATGAAATTCTTCTGTTTTTTTCTCTACTCGCCTAATAACAATATCATCTGGCAACATTGTATTTAAAGCGTTATTCCATTGCCACTCCTCAAGAGACAAAGGAGTATCAAAGTGTATTACTTGCCCTTTTGCATGAACCGTAGAATCTGTTCTACCAGACGCCTGAACACGAACAAGTTCTCCCTTATGCAATTTCTGTAATGCTTTTTCTATCTCCTGTTGAACAGTACGATGCTTCGGCTGAATTTGATAACCACAAAAATGCATACCATCATATGCAACCGTACATTTTATTCTATCCATTTCTCTATTCTCCATTACGATCGCACCCATGCCAAAATACAAGCTAAACAAAATAAGCTTACAATCGTTACTGTATCGCTTGTTTTCCAGCGTAGTTGCCTAAATTTAGTACGTCCTTCACCACTTTGATATCCACGAGCTTCCATCGCAATAGCTAAGTCCTCTGCACGCTTAAAAGCACTGATAAACAGAGGAACGAGCAGTGAGATAATAGCTTTCATTCTATCTTTTATCGGTCCACCAGCGAAATCAATACCACGTGATGCTTGTGCTTTCATTATTTTACTCGTTTCATCCATTAATGTCGGGATAAAACGAAGAGAAATTGACATCATTAATGCGATTTCATGAACAGGAACCTTTATACGCTTCAATGGCTTTAATAACGTCTCCAAACCATCTGTAATTTCAATAGGTGTCGTCGTTAACGTTAATAATGTCGTCATTAAAATAATAACGAAGAACCGTACAGAAATGTATATCCCTTGCTCTAATCCTTTTTCATGTATCGAAAACCAACCAAGCTGGAGTAGTACATCCCCCTCTTTATTTGTAAAAATATGCAGGAAAAATGTAAAAAGAAAAATCCATAAAATTGGTTTTAAGCCCGAAAGTACATAACGAATCGGCACTTTTGCAAAAAATAAAGCAATGAGTGCATATAAAAATAAAAATCCATATGAAATCGCATTATTTGCTAAGAAAACAACAAATACATATAAAAAGACAATCAGCAGCTTCGTACGTGGATCAAGTTGATGAATAAGTGAATTCCCCGGGATATATCTCCCAATAATCAACTGCTGCATGATTCATGACCACCTTTTCGTAACACCTGCACAACTTCATGAGTAAGATCCTCTAAAGATAAGGTAGCCTTTGGAATTGAAATACCAAACTTCTCTTCAATTGCACGTTTATACTTTAATGACATAGGAAGATCCACACCAATTTTCTCTAGTTCATCAGCATGTGAAAATACTTCCTCTGCACTTCCTTGCAAAAAGACCGTTCCTTTATGCATAACTACAATTTGTTCCGCATACTGAGCAGCATCTTCCATATTATGCGTTACAAGGATAACTGTAAGCCCTTTCTCCTTATGCAACTTATAAAACATCTGCATAAGTTCGTTCTGCCCTTTTGGATCTAGACCTGCTGTAGGTTCATCTAATACAAGCACTTCAGGTTCCATTGCCAGTACACCCGCTATAGCAACACGTCTCATTTGTCCACCACTTAATTCGAACGGAGAACGTGTTAACAGTTCCGGTTCTAGCCCTACAAGTTCTATTGCCTCTCTAGCCTTTTGCTTCGCTTCGTCTCCAGATACCCCGAAATTAGTAGGTCCGAAGCAAATATCTTTCTCCACAGTTTCTTCAAACAACTGATGTTCCGGGAATTGAAAGACAACCCCTACTTTTTTACGTAGTGGCTTTAGCTTTTTTTCTTTCTTTCCTGCCGAAATCAAATGTTCACCAATTTGAACTGTACCATTTGTCGGCTGCAATAAACCATTTAAATGTTGAATCATCGTCGACTTACCTGAACCAGTATGACCGATAATGGCATAATAGCCCCCACTTGGAAACGACACGTCTACATCATAAAGTGCGCGTCTTTCAAATGGAGTTTTATATTGATAACGATGTTCTACTTTTTGGAATGTAATCTCCAAAGTTCGTTCACCAAGCTTTCCATTGTAAGATGCGTATTTTGCAAAAGAATTTCATTTCTTTTTAATAATTCTGCTATTTTCACCGAAAACGGTACATCTAAGCCAATTTCTTGGAGCATATGAGAGGACTTGAAAATTTTCTCTGGAATCCCTTCCTCTAATATTTCTCCCTTATTTAAAATAATGACACGATCTGACTGCGCCGCTTCTTCTAAATCGTGCGTAATTGATAACACGGTAATACCTTTTTGATTAACAAGTTGTCTAACCGTTTCTACTACTTCACGTCTTCCTTGAGGATCTAACATTGACGTTGCTTCATCTAATATTAAAATAGATGGCTGAAGTGCTAAAACGCCTGCTATTGCCACTCGCTGTTTTTGCCCACCAGATAAGGAATGAGGCTCATCATTAAGAAAATCTTCCATACGGACAAGTCGTAAGGCCTGTTCTAATCTTTCAATCATTTGTTCTCTTGGCATTCCGATATTCTCTAAACCAAATACAACATCATCTTGCACTGTTGTTCCAACAAATTGATTATCTGGATTTTGAAATACCATTCCAATTTGTTTTCGAACATCCCATACCGTTTCCTCTGATAAAACCATTGAATCATTTACTGTAATAGTCCCTGCTTCCGGCAAAAACAAACCATTCAATAATTTTGCAAGTGTAGACTTTCCTGAACCGTTTTGTCCAATAATAGATACCCATTCTCCCTCATATAAGGAAAATGAAACATCTTTTAATGCATACGTGGCTGCCCCAGGATATTGAAATGATATATTTCCTATCCGAAGTTTCTCTTTTTTCAATAGAAGGCACCCTTTCCTTCGCCAAGCTCGCCTATTTTTATATTTAAAAAAAAGGGCCATGACCAGTTTCTTGAAAAGAACTGTCCTGCCCTTTTAATTATCATTATACTAACTCGATAATTACCATTGGTGCTGCGTCTCCGCGACGTGGACCAATTTTTGCAATACGAGTGTATCCGCCTTGGCGCTCAGCATAGCGTGGAGCTACATCAGCGAATAATTTTTGAAGTGCATCTTGACCAGTCTCAGCGTTAGCTACTTCATTGCGAATGAAAGCTGCTGCTTGACGACGAGCATGAAGATCTCCGCGTTTACCTAAAGTGATCATTTTTTCCACTACAGAACGAAGTTCTTTTGCACGAGTTTCTGTCGTTTGGATGCGCTCGTTGATAATTAAATCAGTAGCTAAGTCACGTAACATAGCTTTACGTTGCGCACTTGTACGGCCTAATTTTCTGTATGCCATTCGTAGTTCCCTCCTTTGTTCATGGGTTTAAATCCTCAGTCGTCTTTACGTAAACCTAAACCTAATTCCTCAAGTTTATGTTTAACTTCTTCTAAGGATTTACGTCCTAAGTTACGAACTTTCATCATATCTTCTTCTGTTTTGTTCGCAAGCTCTTGTACAGTATTAATTCCTGCACGTTTTAGGCAATTATAAGAACGAACAGAAAGGTCTAGTTCTTCGATAGTCATCTCAAGAACTTTCTCTTTTTGATCTTCTTCCTTCTCGACCATAATCTCAGCATTTTGTGCTTCATCAGTTAAACCAACAAAGATATTTAAATGCTCAGTTAAGATTTTGGCACCTAAAGAGATAGCTTCTTTTGGCCCGATGCTTCCATCCGTCCATACATCAAGCGTAAGCTTATCATAATTAGCCACTTGTCCGACACGTGTCTTTTCCACTTGGTAAGTCACACGTGATACTGGAGTATAAATAGAATCAATAGGAATTACTCCTATTGGTTGATCTTCGCTTTTATTTGCATCAGCTGGCGTATACCCACGGCCACGCTTTGCAGTTAAACGCACGCGGAAATGCGCATCTTTTGCTAACGTTGCAATGTGTAAATCTGGATTTAAGATTTCTACATCACTATCGTGAGTAATATCAGCAGCTGTGACAATACCTTCGCCCTGCACATCAATTTCCAACGTCTTCTCTTCTTCAGAGTAGATTTTAAGAGCTAACTTTTTCAAGTTTAAGATGATCGTCGTAACGTCTTCTACTACGCCCTCAACTGTTGAAAATTCATGTAATACGCCATCGATTTGGATAGCAGTAACAGCGGCACCAGGGAGTGAGGATAAAAGAATACGACGTAAGGAGTTACCCAAAGTAGTACCATATCCACGCTCAAGCGGTTCAATTACGAATTTACCATATTTAGCATCTTCGTTAAGTTCAACCGTTTCGATTTTCGGCTTTTCGATTTCAATCATTAACTAAACCCTCCTTCAAAACGTCGAAACCCCGGTTAAACAAAGGTATAACCCCTGTCTAACCGAAAGTCCCCCTTAGGCAGTTCCCGATTGTGCACAACAAGCGATGTTTCTGTACGAAATTTCTCGATAATGCATCATATCCATTATAGACAAAAGGGAAAATTCTATACAGAAAAATTACACACGACGACGTTTTGGCGGACGACATCCATTATGAGGAACTGGAGTAACATCTCTAATTGCTGTTACTTCTAGACCTGCAGCTTGAAGAGCACGAATTGCAGCTTCACGACCAGCACCAGGACCTTTAACAGTAACCTCTAAAGTTTTTAAACCGTGCTCCATTGCAACTTTAGCAGCAGCTTCAGCAGCCATTTGCGCAGCGAATGGAGTAGATTTACGAGATCCACGGAAACCAAGTGCACCAGCACTAGACCAAGAAAGTGCGTTACCGTGAGTATCTGTAAGTGTTACGATTGTGTTGTTGAAAGTAGAACGAATATGAGCTATACCAGCTTCGATATTCTTTTTCACACGTTTTTTACGAGTGTTTGTTTTACGTGCCATTGTTAGTTCAACCTCCTTTACTTATTATTTCTTTTTATTTGCTACTGTACGACGTGGACCTTTACGTGTACGAGCATTGTTTTTAGAATTTTGACCACGAACTGGTAAACCACGACGGTGACGAAGACCACGGTAAGAACCGATCTCCATTAGACGTTTAATGTTAAGAGATACTTCACGACGAAGGTCTCCCTCAACTTTAATACGATCGATAACATCACGGATACGTCCTAATTCGTCTTCCGTTAAATCACGAACTCGTGTTTCTGAAGAAATACCAGCTTCAGTAAGAATTTTTTCAGCAGTTGTGCGACCAATGCCGAATACGTAAGTTAAAGAAATAACAACGCGTTTGTCTCGAGGAATATCTACACCTGCGATACGTGCCATTCTGAATGCACCTCCTTCTGATTAACCTTGTTTTTGTTTATGTTTAGGGTTTTCACAAATAACCATTACTTTTCCACGTCTACGAATAACTTTACATTTTTCGCAGATTGGTTTAACTGACGGTCTTACTTTCATGTCTCGAACCTCCTTAAAGATTACGGAGTGCTATATTATTTAAAACGGTACGTAATACGACCACGATTTAAATCGTACGGAGATAATTCTACCGTAACTTTGTCTCCTGGTAAAATACGAATGAAGTTCATACGGATTTTACCAGAAACGTGAGCCAATACGACATGCCCATTCTCTAATTCTACTTTGAACATAGCATTTGGCAACGTTTCAAGAACGGTACCTTCGACTTCAATTACATCATCTTTAGCCATTCAATAGTTCTCCCTTCTTCAAATCAGTAACATTTTACACTGCTCTGAAATCCCGGAGAGCCAGCTACTTATAAAGTGGTAAGGATTTCGTATCCTGCTTCTGTAAGAGCAATCGTGTGCTCAAAATGGGCACACCATTTACCATCTACCGTTACCACTGTCCAGTCATCAGATAGTGTTTTTACATATCGTCTTCCTTGATTCACCATCGGCTCAACACAGATGACCATTCCCGGCTTTAATCTAGGGCCTCTATTTGGTGGACCATAGTGCGGGATTTGAGGGTCCTCATGTAAGTCTTGCCCGATTCCGTGACCAACATACTCCCTAACGATCGAGAATCCATTCTCTTCAGCATGGGTTTGAACCGCATGTGAGATATTTGATAATCTCTCGCCTGGTTTTACTTGTTCTAGACCAAGATACAACGATTTTTCTGTGACATCAAGTAGCTTTTGAACAGATTCAGAAATGTTTCCAACTGGATACGTCCATGCAGAATCTCCATGGTACCCATTGTATTTCGCACCAATATCGATACTGATGATATCGCCCTCTTTGAGCTTGCGCTTTCCTGGAATTCCGTGTACAAGCTCTTCATTTACAGAAGCACATATGCTCCCCGGAAATCCGTTGTATCCTTTAAAAGATGGCGTAGCACCATATTTTTGAATCGTCTTTTCCGCTATTTGATCGAGCTCTTTCGTTGTAATTCCTGGAGTAATGTGCTGTTTCAACTCTTGATGAGTTAAAGCAACGATTCTGCCAGCTTCTCGCATGATTTCTATCTCGCGAGGAGTTTTGCAGATGATCATTACGCTAAGCCTCCGATGAGAACATCGATATCAGCAAATACTTTATTGATATCTTGCTCACCATTAATGCTTTTTAAGTAACCAAGCTCGTCGTAGAAATCAAGCAAAGGTTTTGTTTGCTTAATATTTACATCTAAACGATTTGCTACAGTTTCTTCATTGTCATCAGAGCGTTGGTATAATTCGCCACCACATTTATCGCACACATCAGCTTTTGCTGGTGGATTGAATTCTAAGTGGTAAGTCGCACCGCACTCTTTACAAATGCGACGGCCTGTAAGGCGTTTTAATAACAACCCTGAATCCACATTAATGTTTAAAACATAGTCGATTTTTTTGCCAAGATCTTTCATAATCTCTTCAAGAGCTGATGCTTGTGCAACAGTTCGTGGGAAACCGTCTAGTAAGAAACCTCTTACGCAGTCTTCTTGACTTAAACGTTCACGAACAATTCCGATTGTAACTTCATCTGGAACAAGTGCACCTTTATCAATAAAAGATTTTGCTTGTAGACCCATTTCAGTTTCAGCCTTCATAGCTGCACGGAACATATCTCCTGTTGAAATGTGAGGGATGTTATACTTGGCTACAATCTGTTCGGCTTGTGTACCTTTACCAGCACCAGGAAGCCCCATTAAAATTAAGTTCATCCTTGTTCCCCCTCAGTACATGAGCATGTAGGGAAGATAGTTCTTCCCACTTACTCACTGCTTGATAAACCCTTTGTAATGGCGTTTTACCAGTTGGCTTTCTAGCTGCTTCATTGTTTCTAAAGCAACGCCGACAACGATTAACATACTCGTTCCACCAATCTGTGCAGATGGAGGAAGATTTCCCAATTTCGTAAAAATAACTGGTAAGATTGCAATCGCTGCTAGGAAAATTGATCCTACAAAGGTCAAACGATACAAGATTTTTGTTAGATATTGTTCTGTATTCTTACCCGGACGAATACCTGGAACATATCCACCTTGCTTGTTTAGATTCTCTGACATTTGCTCTGGATTAACCTGAACAAATGCATAGAAATATGTGAAGGCTACAATGAGCGCAACATATATGATCATTCCCACTGGGTGAGAATAGTTAAAGTTTGCAATAATCCACTGCGATACATCATGTTTCGGGAAGAACTGTGCAATAGTTGGAGGCGTAATTAAGAATGAAACAGCAAAAATGACTGGAATAACACCCGCACTATTTACCTTAAGCGGTAAATGTGTGTTTTGTGCTCCAGCATGATTCCCATTCCCTCCTGTTACACGCTTCGCGTATTGAATTGGGATCTTTCTAACAGCTTGTTGAATGAAAATAACACCAACAATAACTGCTAGCACAGCTAGTAAAATCAATGCAACTTTAACGATACTCATGAACAATTGATCTCCGATATTTTGAAACTGTTGTTGATACACTTGAGATATAACACTTGGGATCGCTGCAGCAATACCGCCAAAGATAAGGATGGAAATACCATTACCTACACCTTTAGCTGTAATCTGTTCGCCTAACCACATTAAAAATGCAGTACCAGCAGTCAGTACCGTAGCAATGTATAAATAAGTGCTCCAACCAGGATTCAAAATTAATTGCCCACCTACCATACCGTTAAAACCGATTGACATACCAAACCCCTGAATAAACGCAAGAACAATTGTAAAGTAACGCGTGAATTGCGTTAGTTTACGACGGCCCATTTCACCTTGCTTCGACCATTCCGAAAATTTAGGAACAACATCCATCTGCAATAATTGCACGATGATGGATGCTGTAATATACGGCATGATTCCCATCGCGAAGATGGAGAAGTTTTTCAAGGCGCCACCGCCAAATGTATTTAGGATGCCTAAAGCATTTAATTGGTCTTGTGCTTTCAGTACGTCTCCATTTGTAAATGGCACTGGGATAAACGTGCCAATCCTGAATACGATTAACATCGCTAAAGTGAATAATATTTTACGTCTTATCTCAGCAACGCGCATAAAGTTGGAGATTGTACGAAACATTAGATCACCTCAACTGATCCGCCAGCTGCTTCAATTGCTTCTTTAGCACTTGAAGAGAACTTGTGCGCTTTAACAGTTAGTTTTTTCTCTACTGCTCCGCTTGCAAGAATTTTAACACCGTCGTTTAACTTGCTGATAACGCCAGTTTCCAGCAATAATTCAGGTGTTACTTCTGTACCATCTTCAAAACGATTTAACGTTGATAAGTTTACAATAGTAAACTCTTTACGGTTAATGTTTGTGAAGCCGCGTTTTGGTAAACGACGGAATAATGGAGTTTGACCACCTTCGAAGCCAAGACGAACACCGCCACCAGAACGTGCGTTTTGTCCTTTATGACCTTTACCAGCAGTTTTACCGTTACCAGAACCGATACCACGACCGACACGGTTACGTACTTTACGAGAACCTTCTGCAGGTTTTAATTCATGAAGTTTCATTCCCAGGCACCTCCTTATATTAATGAGTTATCCTTAAGCTTCTTTTACAGTTAAAAGGTGAGAAACTTTGTTGATCATACCAAGAATAGCAGGAGTTTCTTCCTTAACTACAGTTGAATTCAACTTTTTAAGACCTAAAGCTTCTACCGTCGCACGTTGATCTTGTGGACGACCAATTACACTACGAGTGAGGGTAATTTCTAACTTTTTCGCCATTTGTTTTCCCTCCTTAACCTAGTAGCTCTTCTACAGATTTACCGCGTAATTTTGCAACATCTTCAGCGCGCTTAAGTTCGCTTAATCCGTTCACAGTAGCGCGAATCATGTTGATTGGTGTGTTAGAACCAAGAGATTTCGAAAGAATATCTTGTACACCAGCTAATTCAAGAACCGCACGAACAGGTCCACCAGCAATAACACCAGTACCCTCAGCAGCAGGTTTTAAGAATACTTCACCAGCTCCAAAGTGACCGTTGATTGTGTGTGGAATTGTTGTACCAACTAATGGTACAGCGATTAAATTTTTCTTAGCGTCTTCGATAGCTTTGCGAATTGCGTCTGGTACCTCTTGTGCTTTACCAGTACCGAATCCAACATGACCGTTTTTATCGCCAACTACAACTAGTGCAGCAAAGCGGAAACGACGACCACCCTTAACAACTTTCGCGACACGATTTATCGTAACTACACGTTCTTCAAGTTCTAATTTACTTGGGTCAATGCGATGCATCAATTTTCCCTCCTTTGACCATTAAAATTGTAATCCAGCCTCACGAGCAGCTTCAGCTAGAGCTTTAACACGGCCATGGTATAAGTAACCACCGCGATCGAATACTACTTCTTTAACGCCTTTCTCTACAGCACGCTTAGCAACTGATTCTCCAACTTTCGTAGCAGCTTCAGTATTGCTAGTACCGTTAAGAGCAAGGTCTTTATCAAGAGTAGATGCACTTACTAACGTTACACCATTCACATCATCAATAACTTGAGCGTAAATATGTTGGTTAGAACGGAACACGTTTAAACGTGGACGCTCTGCAGTACCAGTAAGTTTAGCACGTACACGTGCATGTCTTTTCTTACGAGTCGCATTTTTATCAGCTTTAGTGATCATTTTCTTGTCACTCCTTTCTCTCACCTAACGGGTTTACTTAGCAGTTTTACCTTCTTTACGACGAACAACTTCGCCTTCGTAACGAATACCTTTACCTTTGTAAGGCTCAGGAGCACGTACAGCACGGATGTTAGCAGCAAATTCGCCAACACGTTGCTTGTCGATACCTTTAATTACGATTTTAGTTGGTGCAGGTACTTCAACTTCAAGACCTGCTTCCGGAGTCATTTCTACTGGATGAGAATAACCTACGCTTAAAACAAGTTTATCTCCTTGTTTTTGAGCACGGTAACCAACACCGACTAATTCAAGTCCGCGTGCGAAACCTGCAGTTACACCTTCAACCATGTTTCCGATTAAAGCACGAGTTGTACCGTGTAATGCACGGTGTTCCTTCTGTTCAGATGGACGCTCAACTGTTAGTGTATTTTCTTCAATTTTGATAGACATATCAGCATTGAATTTACGAGTTAATTCACCTTTAGGGCCTTTTACTGTTACAGTATTGTCTTCTGCAATTGTAATAGTAACACCTGCAGGGATTTCAAGAATCTTTTTACCAATACGAGACATGTGGTCACACCTCCGTTCGTTTTAAATATATATTACCAAACGTATGCTACTACTTCTCCACCAGTTTGTAATTGACGAGCGTCTTTGTCTGTCATTACTCCCTTAGATGTAGAAACAAGAGCGATACCTAATCCGTTAAGTACACGTGGTACTTCGTCAGCTTTAGCGTAAACGCGTAAGCCAGGTTTACTGATACGTTTTAATCCAGTGATTACACGTTCATTGTTTGCACCATATTTCAGGAAAATACGAAGGATACCTTGTTTGTTATCCTCGATGTATTCTACATCACGAATGAAACCTTCACGTTTTAAAAGTTCAGCGATCTCTTTTTTGATTTTAGAAGCAGGAACCTCTAATTTCTCATGACGTACCATGTTCGCATTACGGATGCGAGTAAGCATGTCTGCAATTGGATCTGTCATCACCATGTGTTTTACCTCCTTCCCATTTGTGGGTTTTACCAACTAGCTTTTTTAACACCAGGAATTTGACCTTTATATGCAAGTTCACGGAAACAAATACGGCAAAGTTTAAATTTGCGGTATACAGAATGCGGACGACCGCAGCGTTCGCAACGTGTATACTCTTGTACTTTAAACTTAGGAGTACGCTTTTGTTTCGCTATCATAGATTTTTTAGCCACGTTTTCGCCTCCTCTACTTAGCGTTGGCTTCCATTATTTTTGGAATGGCATACCGAATTGTGTTAAAAGTTCACGAGCTTCTTCATCAGTTTTCGCTGTAGTAACGATTACGATGTCCATACCGCGTACTTTGCTTACTTTATCATAATCAATCTCAGGGAAGATAAGTTGCTCTTTAACACCTAATGTGTAGTTCCCACGACCATCGAATGATTTCTTAGAAACACCACGGAAATCACGTACACGTGGTAAAGAAACCGATACTAATTTGTCGAAGAACTCATACATTTGCTCGCCGCGTAAAGTTACTTTCGCACCGATTGGCATACCTTCACGAAGACGGAAACCAGCGATTGATTTTTTAGCACGAGTTACAACAGGTTTTTGACCTGCAATTTGTGTTAATTCTTCTACTGCATTGTCTAAAGCTTTTGAGTTAGATACCGCGTCACCAACACCAGTGTTGATTACGATCTTTTCGATTTTCGGTACTTCCATCACAGATTTATAGTTAAACTTGCTCACTAGAGCAGGAGTAATTTCCTTTTGGAACTTCTCTTTAAGGCGATTCAATGAAGTGACCTCCTTTCTTAAGAAAATTATTTATCTAATAATTCACCAGATTTTTTTGCAATACGAACTTTTTTACCATCTTCTACTTTGAAGCCTACGCGAGTAGGTTCACCTGTTTTCGGATCTAAAATCATAACGTTAGAAACGTGAATAGGTGCTTCTTTAGTAATAATTCCACCTTGTGGATTTAATTGAGATGGCTTAGAGTGTTTTTTAACGATGTTAACACCCTCAACGATAACACGGTTTTGCTTTGGGAAAGCCACAAGGATAACGCCTTGTTTTCCTTTGTCTTTACCAGTGATTACCTGTACTTTATCACCTTTTTTTACATGCATCTTAATTCTGCACCTCCTTAGCAAGGCAATACCTTAAATTATAGAACTTCTGGAGCTAAAGAAACGATCTTCATGAAGTTGCTATCACGTAATTCACGAGCTACTGGTCCGAAGATACGAGTACCACGTGGGCTCTTATCGTCTTTAATGATAACCGCTGCGTTTTCATCAAATTTGATGTAAGAACCGTCCGGACGACGAGCTCCGCTCTTCGTACGTACTACTACTGCTTTAACAACGTCACCTTTTTTAACAACGCCACCTGGTGTTGCTTGTTTTACCGTAGCAACGATAATGTCACCAATGTTAGCATATTTACGACCAGAGCCGCCTAATACTTTAATTGTTAAAAGTTCACGTGCACCAGAGTTGTCAGCAACTTTCAAACGAGATTCTTGTTGGATCATGTTATGAAACCTCCCTTCGGACTAAAAATTCCGATTCGTCTATTTAGATAATAACCGCTTCTTCAACGATTTCAACTAAACGGAAACGCTTAGTAGCAGAAAGCGGGCGAGTTTCCATGATTTTAACGATATCGCCAAGTTTCGCTTGGTTTTGCTCATCATGGGCTTTGTACTTCTTAGAATACTTAACACGTTTTCCGTACAAGGAATGAGTTTTGTAAGTTTCAACTAAAACTGTAATCGTTTTGTCCATTTTGTCAGACACTACACGACCAGTATAAACTTTGCGTTGGTTACGTTCGCTCACTATGCAAACCTCCCCTCAATTTATCGATTAATTCCGATCTCTCTTTCACGAACTACAGTTTTCATACGAGCAATTGCTTTACGCACTTCACGAATGCGAGTTGGATTCTCTAATTGTCCTGTAGCAAGTTGGAAGCGAAGATTAAACAACTCTTCCTTTAAAGCTTTAACTTTTGTTTCGATTTCGGCAGTGGTTAATTCACGAATATCATTAGTTTTCATTAGATTCACCACCATTTTCTTCACGTTTTACGAATTTACATTTCACAGGTAACTTGTGAGCTGCAAGACGTAATGCTTCGCGTGCTACCTCTTCAGATACACCCGCGATTTCGAACATAATTTTCCCAGGTTTTACTACTGCTACCCAGCCTTCTGGTGCCCCTTTACCGGAACCCATACGTACTTCTAGAGGTTTTGCAGTGTAAGGTTTAGAAGGGAAAATTTTAATCCATACTTTACCGCCACGTTTCATGTAACGAGTCATTGCACGACGAGCAGCTTCGATTTGACGGTTTGTAATCCATGAAGCAGCTTGTGCTTGTAAACCGAATTCACCGAAAGCAATTTCAGTTCCACCTTTAGCACGACCACGCATTTTACCACGATGCTCTCTACGATATTTTACGCGTTTTGGCATTAACATATTATTTTCCTCCTTCCTCAGAAGCTTTCTTTTTTGTAGGAAGGACTTCTCCACGGTAGATCCATACTTTTACGCCTAATTTACCGTATGTTGTATCAGCTTCAACTGCTGCATAGTCAATATCAGCGCGAAGTGTATGAAGTGGAACAGTTCCTTCACTGTAAGATTCTGCACGAGCGATATCAGCTCCGCCAAGACGACCAGAAACCTGTGTTTTAATACCTTTAGCACCTGCACGCATAGCACGTTGAATAACTTGCTTTTGTGCACGACGGAATGATACACGGTTTTCTAATTGACGAGCGATGTTTTCGCCTACTAATTTAGCGTTAAGATCAGCTCTCTTAACTTCTAAAATGTTGATGTGTACACGCTTGCCTGTTAATTGGTTAAGAGCTTTACGAAGTGCTTCAACTTCAGTACCACCTTTACCAATTACCATACCAGGTTTTGCAGTGTGAATTGTAACATTTACACGATTTGCTGCACGTTCGATTTCTACTTTAGCAACAGCAGAATCTTTTAAGCGTACATTAATGTACTCACGGATTTTGATGTCTTCATGTAATAATGTAGCGTAATCTTTCTCAGCGAACCAACGAGATTCCCAGTCACGGATAACACCGACACGAAGACCAATTGGATTAACCTTTTGACCCATCGATTATCCCTCCTTCTTTTCTGATACCACAACTGTGATGTGGCTTGTGCGTTTGTTAATTTGGCTTGCACGACCCATTGCACGTGGACGGAAACGTTTCAACGTTGGACCTTCGTCAACGAAGACTTTTTCAACAACTAGGTTGTTAATATCCATCTCATAATTGTGCTCTGCATTTGCGATTGCAGATTTTAAAACTTTTTCTACAACTGGAGAAGCAGTTTTTGGTGTGTGGTTAAGGATAGCAATCGCTTCACCCACTTGCTTACCTCGGATTAAGTCTACTACTAAACGAACTTTACGAGGAGCAATACGAACTGTTCTCGCTACTGCTTTAGCTTGCATTGAAGTGCCTCCTCTCATTATCTTCTAGTTTTCTTATCGTCAGCAAGGTGACCTTTATACGTACGAGTTGGTGCGAATTCACCTAACTTATGGCCAACCATATCCTCAGTGATGTACACAGGTACGTGTTTACGACCATCATATACAGCGATTGTGTGTCCGATGAACTGAGGGAAGATTGTTGAACGGCGAGACCAAGTTTTAACAACTTGTTTTTGCTCAGATGCAACTAATTTTTCCATTTTGCTCATTAAGTGATCATCGACAAATGGTCCTTTTTTTAAGCTACGAGCCATTTTGGTGCCTCCCTTCGTGATTGGCGTACGGTTCTAGAAATGAACCGTACTACAATCCCATTATTTTTTACGACGACGAACGATAAATTTGTCAGACGCTTTGTTTTTCTTACGAGTCTTGAATCCAAGAGTTGGTTTACCCCATGGAGACATTGGAGACTTACGTCCGATTGGAGAACGACCTTCACCACCACCGTGTGGGTGATCAACCGGGTTCATTACAGAACCACGAACTGTTGGGCGTTTACCTAACCAGCGAGAGCGACCTGCTTTACCGATTTTGATAAGTTCATGTTGTTCGTTACCTACTTGACCGATTGAAGCGCGACAAGCAGATAATACAAGACGTACTTCACCAGAAGTTAAACGTACAAGTACGTATTTACCTTCTTTACCAAGTACTTGAGCAGATGTACCAGCAGAACGAACTAATTGTCCGCCACGACCAGGCTTAAGCTCGATGTTATGAACAACAGTACCTACTGGAATGTTGATTAATGGTAATGCGTTACCGATTTTGATGTCAGCTTCTGGGCCAGACATAACTTCCATACCTACTTCTAATGATTTAGGAGCAAGAATGTAACGTTTTTCACCGTCAACGTAGTTAATTAATGCGATATTCGCAGAGCGGTTTGGATCGTATTCGATCGTAGCAACGCGTCCTGGAATTCCATCTTTGTTACGCTTAAAGTCGATGATACGGTATTGACGCTTATGTCCGCCACCTTGATGACGTACAGTAATTTTACCTTGATTATTACGACCAGCCTTCTTGCTTAAAGGAGCAAGTAAAGACTTTTCGGGTCTGTCAGTCGTGATTTCAGCGAAATCATTCGTAGTCATATTACGACGACCGTTAGTAGTTGGATTATACTTTTTAATTCCCATCTCAATTTCCCTCCTTCTTTAGTAAGAATTAAACGCCTTGGAAGATTTCGATTTCTTTGCTGTCAGCAGTTAGCTTAACGATTGCTTTACGACGACGGCTAGTAAAACCAGCGTGACGACCAACGCGTTTTGCTTTCGGCTTGTAGTTCATGATGTTCACTTTTTCTACTTTAACACCAAAGATCGCTTCAAGAGCATCTTTAACTTCTGTTTTATTAGATTTAACGTCCACATCGAACGTGTATTTTTTTTCAGCCATCATTTCCATAGAACGTTCAGTGATAACTGGGCGCTTAATGATATCACGAGGATCTCTCATTATGCAAGCACCTCCTCTACTTTTTCCACTGCCGCTTTTGTCATGATTAGCTTATCATGATGAAGCACGTCTAAAACGTTTACGCCATCAGCAGTGATTACTGTTACTCCAGGGATATTGCGAGCAGATAACTCTACAGATTCGTTTGCATCAGCAGTTACGATAAGAGCTTTCTTCTCAACAGTTAATCCTTTAAGTACTGCTAGCATGTCTTTTGTTTTTGGTGCATTTAATACTAGGTCTTCAAGAACTACAATGTTGTTCTCAACTACTTTAGTAGCTAATGCAGATTTAATTGCTAAACGACGAACCTTCTTAGGAAGTTTGTACGCATAGCTTCTTGGTGTAGGTCCGAATACCGTACCACCACCACGCCATTGAGGAGAACGGATAGACCCTTGACGAGCACGTCCAGTTCCTTTTTGACGCCATGGTTTACGACCACCACCGCGAACTTCAGAACGAGTTTTTACTTTGTGTGTACCTTGACGTAAAGATGCACGTTGCATCATTACAGCTTCGAAAAGTACAGCTTCATTTGGTTCGATACCGAAAATAGCTTCAGCTAATTCGATTTCACCAACCTGTGAACCAGTTTGGTTATATACAGTAACTTTTGGCATTGGAATTCCTCCTTCCTATTGTGAATTATTTGCTAACCTTCACAGCGCCTTGAACAACTACAAGAGATTTCTTAGCACCTGGAACGTTACCTTTTACTAGTAATAAGTTGCGCTCAGTGTCAACTTGAACGATTTCTAAGTTTTGGATAGTAACTTGGTCTCCACCCATACGTCCAGCAAGTTTTTTGCCTTTGAATACACGGTTCGGAGCAACTGGGCCCATTGAACCTGGACGACGGTGATAGCGAGAACCATGAGACATAGGTCCGCGAGATTGTCCGTGGCGTTTGATAACACCTTGGAAACCTTTACCTTTAGAAATTCCTGTTACGTCAACGATTTCACCTGCAGCGAAAACTTCAACTTTTACCTCTTGACCAACCTCTAATCCGTCCACGTCTGCATCGCGGATTTCGCGAATGAAGCGCTTAGGAGTTGTAGATGCTTTAGCAGTGTGGCCTTGTTCAGGTTTGTTAGTTAACTTTTCACGTTTATCTTCAAATCCTAACTGGATTGCATTGTAGCCATCAGTTTCAGTTGTTTTCTTTTGAAGAACAACGTTTGGATTAGCAGCGATAACTGTTACTGGGATTAACTCACCGTTCTCAGCAAATACTTGAGTCATACCGATCTTTCTTCCTAAGATTCCTTTGGTCATGAGTTACACCTCCTACATTTTTAAGTTATATAATTTATAGTTTAATTTCGATATCTACACCAGACGGTAAGTCTAAACGCATTAATGAATCTACTGTTTGTGGAGTAGGACTCACGATATCGATTAAACGTTTGTGTGTGCGCATTTCGAATTGCTCACGAGAATCTTTGTACTTATGAACAGCACGAAGAATTGTGTAAATAGTCTTCTCAGTTGGTAATGGGATCGGACCAGAAACTGTTGCCCCAGAACGCTTAGCTGTTTCTACAATTTTCTCAGCTGATTGATCAAGAATACGGTGATCATAAGCTTTTAAACGGATACGAATTTTTTCTTTTGCCATTATTTTCCCTCCTTCGTTCGCCTATTTCTAAAATAGACCTTCTCCATGGAAATTTCCCCACACCATGCCATGGCAAAGCGGCCGGGTGTGTCAGCAACCTTCCACTTCATCGCAGTCAAAGACCAACATTGTCTATTATACAATGTTATTAGTCTAGATGCAAGCATCTTTTTGTTTGCATCTGCTTTTCTCTACTTTTGCTATTATACATGGCACTTTAAAGAATTTCAAGTTTTCATCTACTAGAATTCATTTTACAGTTTTTGGGTTTCGTTTTAATGTTTTTATATACTATAGAAGAAACTCGTCAAAACATAAAGATATCATCCAATTCATTATATAAACACAAACAAAACCCCCCAAGGGAAATCCCTTGGGGGGTTTTTATATCAGTTAAGATTACTCAACGATAGTAGCAACTACACCGTAACCTACTGTACGTCCACCTTCACGAATAGAGAATTTAGTTCCCTCTTCGATAGCGATTGGAGCGATAAGTTCGATAGTCATTTCGATGTTGTCACCAGGCATTACCATTTCAGTACCTTCTGGTAATTGGATGATACCAGTTACGTCAGTTGTACGGAAGTAGAACTGAGGACGGTAGTTAGCGAAGAATGGAGTGTGACGTCCACCTTCTTCTTTAGATAATACGAAAACTTCAGCTTTGAATTTAGCGTGTGCTTTTACAGAGCCAGTTTTAGCAAGAACTTGTCCACGTTGGATGTCTTCACGAGCAACCCCACGAAGAAGAGCACCGATGTTGTCTCCAGCTTGAGCTTGGTCAAGAAGTTTACGGAACATTTCTACACCAGTTACAGTTGTAGAAGCATTCTCTTCAGCAAGACCGATGATTTCTACTACGTCACCAACTTTAACGATTCCGCGCTCTACACGACCAGTTGCAACTGTACCACGACCTGTGATAGAGAATACATCCTCGATAGGCATTAAGAATGGTTTGTCAGTTTCACGTTCTGGAGTTGGGATGTAAGCATCAACTTCAGTCATTAATTCAATGATTTTTGCTTCCCAATCAGCTTCTCCTTGAAGAGCTTTAAGAGCAGAACCTTTGATTACAGGAATGTCGTCGCCTGGGAATCCGTATTCAGATAATAGGTCACGAACTTCCATTTCTACTAATTCTAATAATTCTTCGTCGTCAACCATGTCGCATTTGTTTAAGAATACAACGATGTAAGGAACACCTACTTGACGAGAAAGAAGGATGTGCTCACGTGTTTGAGGCATTGGGCCATCAGCAGCAGATACTACTAAGATACCGCCGTCCATTTGAGCAGCACCAGTGATCATGTTTTTAACATAGTCAGCGTGACCTGGGCAGTCAACGTGTGCATAGTGACGAGTTTCAGTTTCGTACTCAACGTGTGCAGTTGAGATTGTGATTCCGCGCTCTCTTTCTTCTGGAGCAGCGTCGATTTGATCGTATCCGCGTGCTTCAGCACCACCAGCTTTTGCAAGAACTGTAGTGATCGCAGCAGTTAATGTAGTTTTACCATGGTCAACGTGGCCGATTGTACCGATGTTAACATGGGGTTTAGAACGTTCGAATTTAGCTTTAGCCATTCTAAATTCCTCCTTAGTTTATATAGGTTATTTTATATTTAGACTAGAAAGCGAAACTTACGTCCCACTTTCTAAGCTTACATAAGTAGTTATACTCGAACAATTGATAAAAATCAATTATTCGCCTTTATTTTTTTTAATAATTTCTTCTGAAACAGACTTCGGTACTTCTTCATAATGATCAAATGTCATTGAGAATGTTCCGCGTCCTTGAGTGTTAGAACGTAATGCTGTCGCATAACCGAACATTTCAGAAAGCGGAACCATAGCGCGAACAACTTGTGCGTTACCGCGAGCTTCCATACCTTCTACACGTCCACGACGAGATGTTACGTCACCCATGATGTCTCCCATGTATTCTTCAGGGATTACAACTTCAACTTTCATCATTGGCTCAAGAATTACTGGGTTACATTTAGAAACCGCAGCTTTAAGTGCCATAGATGCAGCGATTTTGAACGCCATCTCAGATGAATCGACATCATGGTAAGAACCGTCAACTAATGCTGCTTTAATGTCAACTAGTGGGTAACCAGCTAGTACACCATTTTTAAGTGAGTCTTCAAGACCCGCTCCAACAGCTGGGATGTATTCACGTGGAACTACACCGCCGACGATTTTGTTTTCGAATTCAAATCCTTTACCTTCTTCGTTAGGTGCAAACTCAATCCAAACGTGACCGAATTGTCCACGTCCACCAGATTGACGAGCAAACTTACCTTCAACTTTCGCAGCAGCGCGGAAAGTTTCACGGTATGCTACCTGAGGAGCACCAACGTTTGCTTCGACTTTGAATTCACGGCGCATACGGTCAACGATGATATCAAGGTGAAGTTCACCCATACCAGCGATGATAGTTTGGCCAGTTTCTTGGTCAGTGTGAGCACGGAATGTTGGATCTTCTTCAGAAAGCTTAGATAATGCTGTACCCATTTTATCTTGGTCAGCTTTAGATTTTGGTTCGATAGCTACAGAGATAACTGGCTCTGGGAATTCCATAGACTCAAGGATAACAAGACTCTTCTCGTCACAAAGAGTATCACCAGTAGTAGTATCTTTTAAACCTACAGCAGCAGCGATATCACCAGCGTAAACTGTTGAAATCTCTTCACGGCTGTTAGCGTGCATTTGTAGGATACGTCCTACACGCTCACGCTTACCTTTAGTTGAGTTTTTCACGTATGATCCAGAGTTTAACACACCAGAGTACACACGGAAGAACGTTAACTTACCAACATAAGGGTCAGTCATGATTTTGAATGCTAGAGCTGCGAATGGTTCTTCATCGCTAGACTTACGTTCTACTTCTTCATCTGTATCCGGAAGAGTACCTTTAATAGCAGGTACATCTAATGGAGATGGTAGGTAGTCGATAACTGCGTCTAACAGGATTTGAACACCTTTGTTTTTGAATGCAGAACCACAGATTACTGGGAAGAATTCTACAGAAGTTGTAGCCTTACGGATACCAGCTTTAAGCTCTTCTACAGTGATTTCTTCACCTTCTAGGTACTTCATCATCATTTCTTCATCAAGCTCAGCTACCGCTTCAATAAGCTTTCCACGGTATTCTTCAGCTAGTTCTTTGTGCTCTTCAGGAATTTCGACACGCTCGATGTCTGTTCCTAAATCGTTACCGTACATGTAAGCACACTCTTCAACAAGATCAATGATACCATTGAACTCATCTTCAGCACCGATTGGTAACTGAATTGGATGTGCGTTTGCTTGTAAACGATCGTGGATTGTTCCTACAGAGTATAAGAAATCTGCACCGATCTTATCCATTTTGTTAACGAATACGATACGAGGTACACCGTAAGTAGTAGCCTGACGCCAAACAGTTTCTGTTTGTGGTTCTACACCAGATTGTGCATCAAGTACTGCTACCGCACCATCAAGTACGCGTAAAGAACGTTCTACTTCTACTGTGAAGTCTACGTGTCCTGGAGTATCAATGATGTTTACACGGTGACCTTTCCATTGAGCTGTAGTTGCAGCAGAAGTAATTGTGATACCACGCTCTTGCTCTTGCTCCATCCAGTCCATCTGAGATGCACCTTCATGAGTTTCACCGATTTTATGAATACGTCCTGTGTAATACAGAATACGCTCAGTTGCTGTTGTTTTACCAGCATCGATGTGAGCCATGATACCAATATTACGAGTGTTTTCTAAAGAGAACTCTCTTGTCATTTGGTGTCTTGCTCCTTCCATATATGGATTGGATTTTTTATTTTAAGTAGCAAAAAAGCCACTTTATATTGTTACATATGCCAGTGTCCAGTACCCTCATTATGTAAAACGAGCGCCCAACGAAAGGGAGAGGCATTCTCCCTCTCCACACTTCCATAAGCGACAAATAAAGCGGTTTATGCTTACATTTATTTTACGTTGAATCCTACCAACGGTAATGAGCAAATGCTTTGTTAGCTTCTGCCATTTTATGAGTGTCTTCACGTTTCTTAACAGATGCACCAGCGTTGTTAGCTGCATCTAAGATTTCGTAAGCTAGACGCTCTTCCATAGTTTTTTCACCACGAAGACGAGCATAGTTTACTAACCAGCGAAGACCTAAAGTTGTACGGCGTTCTGGACGAACCTCAACTGGAACTTGGTAGTTAGCACCACCAACACGACGAGCGCGTACTTCAAGAACAGGCATGATGTTCTTAAGAGCTTGCTCGAATACTTCCATTGGTTCTTTATCTGAACGTTCACGAACGATATCGAAAGCGTTATAAAGAATTGTTTGAGATTTACCTTTTTTACCGTCAACCATCATTTTGTTGATAAGGCGTGTTACTAGCTTAGAATTGTACATTGGATCTGGTAACACGTCACGTTTCGCAACAGGTCCTTTACGAGGCATATTGAGTTCCTCCTTTCATTATAAGTTTATTATTTTTTAGCAGGTTTTGGTCGCTTAGTACCATATTTAGAACGTCCTTGCATACGTTTGTCAACACCAGCTGTATCAAGCGCTCCACGAACGATGTGGTAACGTACCCCTGGTAAATCCTTTACTCGACCACCGCGAATTAATACTACGCTATGCTCTTGTAAGTTATGACCGATACCTGGGATGTAAGCTGTAACTTCAATCCCGTTTGTTAAACGTACACGAGCGTATTTACGTAACGCTGAGTTAGGTTTCTTTGGAGTCATTGTACCAACACGAGTACATACACCACGTTTTTGAGGTGCAGAGATATCAGTTGATTTTTTCTTTAAAGAGTTAAAACCTTTGTTTAACGCAGGTGATTTAGATTTCCATACTTTATCAGTACGACCATTTCTCACTAATTGGTTAATAGTAGGCATTTGATTATCCTCCCTTCGCATGTTTGTATGACCACATATCCAGGTGGTTCATTATTAGTTGAAAACAAAGTTTTTGCAAGGAAGAGCAAATGCTCTCTCCTCACAAAAACAGTTTTAACTTATTATTCCTATTGCTGAAGCTCCCACTTGAATCCCCGAAACTTTTCCAAGCTTACGAACTGATTCAACTTTTGTTATGGGTATGTTATGTTGCAAAGCAGTGCGAATGATAACATGGGTTAACCGCACATCAGCATCTTCTGCAATAACAACTTCTTTAACTATACCATTTTTGATTGCTTCCAATGTTCGTTTATGACCAACGACTACATTTTCAGCATTTGACACTTTTTGATAAGACATATAAATATCCTCCAAAGCATCGTTCAGGAGCAACCTTGATTATAGTAACATTTTGACTCATACAATGTCAACTAGGATTAGCTGTTTTTATACAAAATTTACGACGGAAAATTTTACTGTTCCACATAAACTTCATCGTTTTCTACATTCATGTTATCTTGTGTTGTTTTTACAAGATCCACTTTACGATAACGATTCATACCTGTTCCAGCAGGAACAAGCTTACCGATAATAACATTCTCTTTCAATCCTAGAAGCTCATCGCGTTTACCTTTAATTGCTGCATCCGTTAAAACACGAGTTGTTTCTTGGAACGAAGCTGCAGATAAGAACGAATCTGTTTCAAGTGAAGCTTTTGTAATACCAAGTAGAACAGGTCTAGCTGTCGCTGGTTGTTTACCTTTCAGTAACACCTTCGCATTCGCATCAGTAAACTGATGGATATCTAGTAATGTTCCTGGTAATACATCTGTTTCACCTGCATCACTTACACGAACTTTACGTAGCATTTGGCGTACCATTACTTCTACGTGTTTGTCACCAATTTCTACCCCTTGCATACGGTATACTTTTTGAACTTCACGTAATAAGTATTCTTGCACTGCTGTAATGTCCGTTACTTTTAGTAATTCTTTCGGATCAATAGAACCTTCTGTTAACTCTTTACCGTGGCTAATTGGCTGTCCTGGAGTTACTTTCAGACGAGCACCGTAAGGAATAGCATACGTACGAGCTTCAACTTCACCCTGTACAACTACTTCTTGGCGATCTTTAACATCGTTGATCGCTGCGATAACACCGTCGATTTCACTGATAACTGCCTGACCTTTCGGATTACGAGCTTCGAAGATCTCTTGGATACGAGGTAAACCTTGAGTGATATCATCTCCGGCAACCCCACCTGTATGGAATGTACGCATCGTTAACTGTGTACCTGGCTCACCGATAGATTGAGCTGCGATAATACCTACCGCTTCTCCTACTTCTACGTCTGTACCAGTTGCTAAGTTACGACCGTAACACTTCTTACATACACCGTGGCGAGTGTTACACGTGAACGCTGAACGAATGTTTACAGTTTCAACACCCGAATTTTCAACGATATGAGCGATATCTTCAGTAATTAATTGGTTTTCACTAACTAATACTTCACCTGTTTCAGGATGTTTTACAGTTTTTCTTGCAAAACGTCCAACAAGACGATCATATAATGACTCAATTACTTCATTACCCTCTTTAATCGCACCAATTAATAGACCACGATCTGTTCCACAATCATCTTCACGGACAATTACATCTTGTGCAACGTCTACAAGACGACGCGTTAAGTAACCAGAATCGGCAGTTTTAAGTGCTGTATCGGCAAGACCTTTACGCGCACCATGCGTAGAGATGAAGTACTCAAGTACTGTTAAACCTTCACGGAAACTTGATTTAATTGGAAGTTCGATAATACGACCAGATGGATTGGCCATCAGACCACGCATACCAGCAAGCTGAGTAAAGTTCGATGCGTTACCACGGGCACCGGAATCACTCATCATGAAGATTGGGTTGCGTTTATTCAAGGATTTCATCAGTTTTCCTTGGATAACATCTTTTGCATTACTCCAAATAGAGATAACGCGATCGTAACGTTCTTCTTCCGTGATTAAACCGCGACGGAATTGTTTAATTACATTATCTACTTTTGCTTGTGCTTCATGGAGAATTTCATCTTTTTCACCTAATACAAGAATGTCAGATACCCCAACTGTAATACCAGCCTTTGTAGAGTACTTAAATCCTAAGTTTTTCATACGGTCAAGCATGCGAGATGTTTCCGTAATTTGGAAACGTTTGAATACTTCCGCAATGATGTTACCAAGGATCTTCTTGCTAAATGGTGCCACTTCTTCGCGACTAGCAATAATTTCTTTAATGTTCGCACCTTTTTCAACGAAATATTCCGCTGGTGTTTCTTTTTCAAGGTTTGAGTTTGTCGGTTCATTAATATAAGGGAACGACTCTGGTAAGATTTCGTTAAATATTAATTTACCAACTGTTGTTAATAGAAGCTTACCCTTTTGCTCTTCAGTAAACGTTACGTTATTTACTGAACTTGCAGCAACTGCAACACGTGTGTGCAGATGTACATATCCATTTTGGTATGCAAGTATTGCTTCGTTTGCATCTTTGAAGACCATACCTTCACCGATTGCGCCTTCACGCTCAAGTGTTAAGTAGTAGTTACCTAATACCATATCCTGAGATGGAGTAACAACTGGTTTTCCGTCTTTTGGATTCAAGATGTTTTGTGCCGCTAACATAAGAATACGAGCTTCTGCTTGTGCCTCTGATGATAACGGAACGTGAACCGCCATTTGGTCACCGTCAAAGTCCGCGTTGTATGCAGTACATACAAGTGGATGAAGACGAATTGCGCGACCTTCTACTAATGTAGGTTCAAACGCCTGGATACCAAGACGGTGAAGTGTTGGTGCGCGGTTTAGAAGTACTGGATGCTCTTTAATCACAGATTCTAAAACGTCCCAAACTTCAGGGTGTACACGCTCAATTTTACGTTTCGCACTCTTAATATTGTGTGCTAAGCCTTTTCCAACTAACTCTTTCATAACGAAAGGTTTGAACAGTTCAAGCGCCATTTCTTTCGGTAATCCACACTGGTACATCTTTAAGTTCGGTCCTACAACGATTACAGAACGGCCAGAGTAGTCAACACGTTTACCTAATAAGTTTTGACGGAAACGTCCTTGTTTACCTTTAAGCATGTGAGATAGTGATTTTAATGGGCGGTTACCTGGTCCAGTAACCGGACGGCCACGACGGCCATTATCGATTAATGCGTCTACAGCTTCTTGTAACATACGTTTTTCGTTTTGAACGATGATGCTTGGAGCACCTAGGTCCAATAGACGTTTTAAACGGTTGTTACGGTTAATTACACGACGATATAAGTCGTTTAAGTCAGAAGTAGCAAAACGTCCACCATCTAACTGTACCATTGGGCGTAGTTCTGGTGGGATTACTGGTAGAACATCTAAGATCATCCAAGATGGTTCATTTCCAGAGTTGCGGAATGCTTCTAATACTTCTAGACGTTTAATAGCACGAGTACGGCGTTGTCCTTGTGCTGTTTTTAATTCTTCTTTTAAGAAGTCTACTTCTTTATCTAAATCGATGTCTTGTAGTAGCTTTTTAATCGCTTCTGCACCCATAGCAGCTTGGAATGTGCTACCATATCGATCACGATATGCACGGTATTCTTTTTCAGAAAGTAATTGCTTCTTATCAAGTGGTGTATCTCCACTTTCTGTTACAACATAAGAAGCGAAATAAATTACTTCTTCAAGCGCGCGAGGGGACATGTCTAAGACAAGTCCCATGCGGCTCGGGATACCTTTGAAATACCAAATATGAGATACAGGAGCAGCTAATTCAATATGACCCATACGTTCACGACGTACTTTTGCACGCGTTACTTCAACGCCACATCGATCACAAACTACACCTTTATAACGTACACGTTTGTATTTTCCGCAATGACATTCCCAGTCCTTTTGTGGTCCGAAAATACGCTCACAGAACAAGCCATCTTTTTCAGGCTTTAACGTACGATAGTTAATAGTTTCTGGTTTCTTAACTTCACCGTATGACCAAGAACGAATCTTGTCAGGTGAAGCAAGTCCAATCTTCATATATTCAAAGTTATTTACATCTATCAAGGGGCCTACCTCCCTTTTAGTCTACAGGTTATCCCAATTATTCCTTAGTTGTCTCAACTTCAACATTCAATTTATCTGCTGATTGATGATCATCATCATCTTCTGTATCACGCATTTCAATTTCTGTATCGTCGCTAGACATCATTTTAACGTCCATACCTAAACTTTGCAGCTCTTTAATCAATACTTTGAATGATTCAGGAACGCCTGGTTCTGGAACATTTTCGCCTTTAACAATTGCTTCATAAGTCTTAACACGTCCAACAACATCATCAGACTTCACTGTTAAGATTTCTTGAAGAGTATAAGCAGCACCGTAAGCTTCAAGTGCCCAAACCTCCATCTCACCGAAACGCTGTCCACCGAACTGAGCTTTACCTCCAAGAGGTTGCTGCGTTACAAGTGAGTATGGTCCAGTAGAACGAGCATGAAGTTTATCGTCAACCATGTGCGCAAGTTTGATCATATACATGACACCAACAGATACGCGGTTATCGAATGGTTCACCAGTACGTCCGTCATACAGGATTGTTTTCGCGTCATTTGCCATACCAGCTTCTTCAATTGTGCCCCAAACATCTTCCTCACGAGCACCATCGAATACTGGTGTTGCAATGTGAATGCCCAGGTATCTTGCTGCCATACCAAGATGAAGCTCTAATACCTGACCGATATTCATACGAGATGGTACCCCTAATGGGTTTAACATAATATCGATTGGCGTACCGTCTGGTAAGTAAGGCATATCTTCTTCTGGTAAAATACGAGAAATAACACCTTTGTTACCGTGACGTCCGGCCATCTTGTCACCTTCAGAAATTTTACGTTTTTGAACGATATATGCACGTACAAGTTGATTCACACCTGGTGGCAATTCATCGCCATCTTCACGGTTGAATACTTTTACGTCTAAGATAATACCGCCACCACCGTGTGGTACACGTAGTGATGTATCACGTACTTCACGCGCTTTTTCTCCAAAGATAGCATGTAATAGACGTTCTTCAGCTGTTAATTCTGTTACACCTTTAGGTGTTACTTTACCAACAAGTAAATCTCCATCTTTTACTTCAGCACCAACGCGAATGATACCGCGCTCGTCAAGGTTACGTAATGCGTCTTCCCCAACGTTTGGAATGTCACGTGTAATTTCTTCTGGTCCAAGCTTCGTATCACGAGCTTCTGATTCATATTCTTCAATATGAATAGAAGTGTACACATCATCTTTTACAAGGCGCTCACTCATGATAATCGCATCCTCGTAGTTATAACCGTCCCAAGTCATGAAGCCAACAAGTACGTTACGTCCAAGTGCTAGTTCACCTAATTCCATAGAAGGACCATCCGCAAGGATTTCACCTTTTACAACTTCATTTCCAACACTTACGATTGGACGTTGGTTGTAACAAGTTCCTTGGTTAGAACGAATGAATTTTTGCATTTTGTAGCGATCTAAGTCGCCTTTTACTGTTTGACCGTCAACTTCTACATAGCGACGTACCCAAACTTCACGTGCTTCTACGCGCTCAACAACACCAGGATGTTTACAGATTACTGCAGCACCCGAGTCTTTTGCTGATACGTACTCCATACCTGTACCTACAATCGGAGATTCCGGATTCATTAACGGAACCGCCTGACGTTGCATGTTCGCTCCCATAAGTGCGCGGTTAGAGTCATCGTTTTCTAAGAACGGAATACAAGCTGTCGCTGCCGACACTACTTGTTTTGGAGATACATCCATGTAGTCGATGCGTTCTCTATTTGTGACAATATTTTCGCCACGGAAACGAGCTACGATATCTTCACTTAGGAATTCACCTTCATCAGATAATTTCATATTCGCTTGGGCTACAACATAGTTATCTTCTTCATCTGCTGTTAAATAATCAACATGCCCTGTTACAAGACCAGTTTCTGGGTCAACACGACGGTATGGTGTTTCAATGAAACCAAACTCATTTACTTTCGCGAACGAAGATAATGAGTTAATCAAACCAATGTTTGGTCCCTCTGGTGTTTCAATCGGACACATACGACCATAGTGGGAGTAATGAACGTCACGTACTTCAAAGCCTGCGCGCTCACGCGTTAAACCACCAGGTCCTAATGCAGATAGTCTTCGTTTGTGAGTTAACTCTGCTAATGGATTTGTTTGGTCCATGAACTGAGATAACTGAGAACTTCCGAAGAACTCTTTAATAGATGCAATAACAGGACGAATATTAATTAGTGCCTGTGGTGTAATTGCATTTGTATCTTGGATCGACATTCTCTCACGAACAACACGTTCCATACGAGAAAGGCCGATACGGAATTGGTTTTGTAATAGTTCTCCAACAGAACGCAGACGACGGTTTCCTAAATGGTCAATATCATCTGTATCTCCTACTTTGTATAGTAGGTTGAAGAAGTAACTGATAGAAGCAAGGATATCACCTGGTGTGATGTGTTTCACATCACGAGTAATGTTTGCATTACCAATTACATTAATTACGCGTTCGCCTTCCGACTCAGGAGCATAAATCTTAATAGATTGCAGCTCAACATCGCCTTCTACCACTCCACCCATTGGTTTCGCTGTTTTGAATCCAATGTTTTTCTCTAAGTAAGGTAAAATGCGATCAAGTGTACGACGATCTAAGATTGTTCCTTCTGCCGCTAAAATTTCACCAGTTTCTGGATCCACTAATGTTTCAGCTAAACGTTGATTAAACAATCTGTTTTTAATGTGTAACTTCTTGTTGATCTTATAGCGACCTACATTTGCTAAATCGTAGCGCTTTGGATCGAAGAAACGAGACACAAGTAAGCTCTTAGCATTTTCTACTGTTGGTGGTTCACCAGGACGTAGACGCTCATAAATTTCAAGCAATGCTTTTTCTGTGCTATCTGTGTTGTCTTTTTCTAATGTGTTGCTTAAGTATTCGTTATCACCTAAAAGCTCGGTGATTTCTTGATCAGAGCCAAACCCTAATGCGCGTAACAAAACAGTTACAGGAAGTTTACGCGTACGGTCAATACGCACATATACAACATCCTTAGCATCTGTCTCATACTCTAACCAAGCTCCGCGGTTTGGAATTACAGTAGCAGTAAAACCACGTTTTCCGTTTTTATCCACTTTGCCACTATAGTATACGCTTGGAGAGCGAACTAACTGGGAAACGATAACACGTTCTGCACCGTTAATTACGAATGTTCCAGTCTCTGTCATGAGTGGGAAATCTCCCATGAACACATCTTGTTCTTTTACTTCACCAGTTTCCTTGTTGATTAGACGCACTTTTACACGAAGTGGTGCTGCATACGTCACATCACGCTCTTTGCATTCGTCTACAGAGTATTTAGGTTCACCTAAGCTGTAGTCGATAAATTCAAGCGATAGATTTCCCGTAAAGTCTTCAATCGGAGAAATGTCTTGGAACATTTCTCGCAAACCCTCATCAAGAAACCACTGATAAGAAGAGGTTTGAATTTCGATAAGATTTGGTAACTCTAATACTTCACTAATACGGGCATAACTTCTTCGTTGGCGGTGGCGTCCGTATTGAACTAGTTGACCTGTCAACTGCTTCACCCCTCAAATCATGAGTATTATAAATGCACAAAAAAATTTGTGCAAAATCACAAATAAATACAACTACTGCTATTAGCGTAGTCTTTTTCTCTTAAAGATAAATACGTTGAGTCTTTCTACCTGCTCAAAAAAGAAAAATGGCTTCTATAAGAAAACCATCATTCTGTTTCATAATCTGCTGATTTTACTATCTTTTCCAAGAGAAACAAAAATATACATCTTTCTCAACGCAGAAAATCATATATTGGCATTGTATAATGTTAACATAGCCAAAAATAACCGTCAACGTTTTTTTGATTTTATGATATAATATCCTTTTTTCTTTTCTACAACCTCAACTTCAGAAAATACTTCCTCTAGTTTTTTCAGCGCAGATGGTGCACCTTGCTTCTTTTGAATAACAATCCAAAGTTCTCCACCTGGAACTAAATACTCCACAGCTTTTTCTAAAATTTCATGTACGACATCTTTACCCGCACGAATTGGAGGGTTAGATAGAATAGCAGCATACTTGCCATCTACATTTTCATAGACGCTACTTTGAAAAATACGTATATTCTCGATTTTGTTATTAGCGGCGTTTTCTTTCGCAAGTCCAAGCGCCCTTTCATTCACATCCACCATGTGAACTTCACGACCTTGAAACTCTTTCGCTAGCGACAAACCAATAGGACCGTATCCGCAACCTACATCTAATATATTACCTTTAATATCTGGCATTTGAAAAGCTTCAATTAAAAGACGGGAACCAAAGTCCACTTCGTTTTTCGAGAACACCCCATGGTCGGATAAGAAAGTAAATTGAGATCCACGAAGTGCAAATTCCCATCGCTTACGATCACTTTTACTAGAAGGGTCGTTAGAAAAATAATGGTCTGCCATATGGCCACCTCTCTTCTTTACAGTTAAAAAAAAAGCTCGCATGAGAGCGAGCTTTTTTTAAAGCATCAAAAGTTAATTACTTAACTTCTACAGCAGCGCCAACTTCTTCAAGTTTAGCTTTGATTTCTTCAGCTTCTTCTTTAGCAGCAGCTTCTTTGATTACTTTTGGAGTGTTGTCAACTAATTCTTTAGCTTCTTTTAAGCCAAGACCAGTGATTTCACGAACAACTTTGATAACTTTGATTTTTTGTGCACCAGCGCTAGTTAGTTCCACATCAAATTCAGTTTTCTCAGCAGCAGCTTCTCCAGCGCCACCAGCAACAGCTACAGGAGCAGCAGCAGTTACGCCGAATTCTTCCTCGATAGCTTTTACTAAGTCGTTAAGTTCTAATACAGTCATAGATTTAACTGCTTCAATGATTTGTTCTTTAGTCATTGTAAATATCCTCCCTTAAATAGGTTTGTATTGTTTTATCGATAATACGTAATTATCTTTTAAAAAATTAAGCGCCTTGCTCTTCCTTTTGTTCTGCAACTGCTTTAGTAGCAAGTGCAAGGTTACGGATTGGAGCTTGAAGAACGCTAAGAAGCATAGAAAGTAAGCCTTCACGTGATGGAAGAGTAGCGATTGCTTTAACCTCATCAAGTGTTACAAGTTTACCTTCGATTACGCCCGCTTTAATTTCTAAAGCTTCATGATTTTTAGCGAAGTCGTTTAATACTTTCGCAGGAGCAACTACATCCTCGTTACTGAACGCGATTGCGTTTGGTCCTGTTAAGAATTCGTTTAACTCAGCCATTTCAGCAGATTCTGCAGCACGACGAGTTAGAGAGTTTTTGTAAACTTTGAACTCAACGCCAGCTTCACGTAATTGCTTACGTAATTCTGTTGCTTCAGAAACTGTTAAACCACGGTAGTCAACAACGATCGTAGATTTACTAGCACGAAGTTTGTCCGCGATTTCAGTTACAACTTGTTGTTTAGTTTCGATTACTTTGCTCATGTTATTACACCTCCTGTAGATTATATAGAAGATGTACCGAAAGTGCACTAAAAACCTCCATGCCCAACTTGTAGACATGGAGGCATATAGTCACAGAAAAAAATTCCGTTTCGTATATTAACACCTAGGTAGGAAATTAAGTCTATTGACACCTACTGTCTACGGTACACTATTTAAATTCACAACATAAATGATTATATTAAATCTTCTTTATGAAGTCAACTTCCAATTTTTACGCTAATGTAGAAACGTCTACACGTACGCCAGGTCCCATTGTAGAAGCAACTGTTACGTTCTTCATGTAAGTACCTTTTGCAGCAGATGGCTTAACTTTTAATAAAGTATCAGCGATTGTTTTGAAGTTTTCTACTAATTTAGCATCTTCGAAAGATACTTTACCGATTGGAACGTGGATGTTACCAGCTTTATCAACGCGGTATTCAACTTTACCAGCTTTGATTTCGTTAACAGCTTTAGTTACATCGAAAGTAACTGTTCCAGTTTTAGGGTTTGGCATTAAACCTTTAGGTCCTAATACGCGACCAAGTTTACCAACTTCACCCATCATGTCAGGAGTTGCTACTACTACATCGAAATCGAACCAACCTTGTTGGATTTTACCGATGTAATCAGTATCGCCTACGAAGTCAGCTCCAGCAGCTTCAGCTTCTTTAGCTTTTTCACCTTTAGCGAACACTAATACACGTTGTACTTTACCAGTACCGTGCGGAAGAACAACTGCACCACGGATTTGTTGGTCAGCTTTCTTAGGGTCAACACCTAAACGGAATGCAGCTTCTACAGTTGCATCAAATTTAGCTGTGTTTGTTTTCTTTACTAATTCTACTGCTTCTGTTGCAGAGTAAGCAGCTGCACGGTCAACAAGCTTTGCAGCTTCTACGTACTTTTTACCTCTTTTAGCCATTTTTATTTCCTCCTCGAATGTGGTTTTAGCGGAATAACCTCCCACGTTTACGCCTGTTTTCAGGTATAACCTGAGGATGAGCGCCATCCATTTATTTAAAAACGATAATCATTTACGATAATAAAGGTTGCGAATTGGAATTCCAGACCCGCAACCTTTTTTTAAAAACAAATCGAATTAGTCTTCGATAACGATGCCCATACTGCGTGCAGTACCTTCAACCATACGCATTGCAGCTTCTACGCTAGCAGCGTTTAGGTCAGGCATTTTAGTTTCAGCGATTTCGCGTACTTTATCACGCTTAACAGTTGCCACTTTATTACGATTTGGTTCACCAGAACCAGACTCAATACCAGCTACTTTCTTAAGAAGAACAGCAGCAGGAGGAGTTTTAGTAATGAAAGTGAATGAACGGTCCTCAAATACCGTAATTTCAACAGGGATGATAAGACCAGCTTGATCTGCTGTACGAGCGTTAAACTCTTTACAGAAGCCCATGATGTTAACACCTGCTTGTCCTAATGCTGGACCAACTGGTGGAGCTGGGTTAGCTTTACCTGCAGGAATTTGAAGCTTTACCATTTTAATTACCTTTTTAGCCACGAGACACACCTCCTTAAGTCCGTGATGTGGTCAATTGGACAGTGATTTGCCCTCCCACGTCATATTTTATCTGTAAGGATAAAATCTTTCAAAAAACGCCTCCGATAATGAAGACGTACTGACTTAAAAGATATTATCACTTTTTACAATTCATTTCAAGTTTCATTTTATAATTTTTCAATTTGATGGAAGTCAAGTTCAACTGGAGTCTCGCGACCAAACATGTCCACAAGTACACTAACCTTTTTCTTCTCCACATCAATTTCTTCAATAGCACCTGTATAATCTGCGAATGGCCCCTCATTTACACGTACTGTCTCATGAAGTTCAAAGTCGAAATCAACCACTTCGTTGTCCATTCCCATATGTTTCATAATGGTAACAACTTCCTCTTCTAATAGAGGCGATGGCTTAGATCCAGAACCAGAAGAACCAACGAACCCAGTTACACCCGGCGTGTTACGTACAACATACCAAGAATCATCAGTCATGATTAATTCTACTAATACATAACCTGGGAACACTTTTCTTTTCATTAATTTTTCTTTTCCGTTTTTCATTTCTACTTCTACTTCTTCCGGGACAACAACACGGAAAATTTTATCTTGCATACCCATTGATTCTACACGCTTCTCTAGGTTTGCTTTTACTTTATTTTCATATCCAGAATAAGTATGGACAACATACCAACTTTTTTCCATTCATTTAGGACGAGCGTCCTTCCCTCCCTGACGTACATTTTTTTGCGCAAATGAAAAAACCCGTTCACCGGGCTTTTACACAGTTCTTATAAATAACATTATATCATGGATAAGTGCTTCTTATTCAAGAATTAACCAAGAATTAACCGAATTAAAGAAGAAATGCCCATATCAACTACTGCGAAGAAAATCGCAAAGAACACAACTGTAGCAACAACAGTCGCTGTTGAGCGGAGTAATTCATCTTTTTTAGGCCAACTTACTTTTTTCATTTCGCGACCTACATCGCCGAAAAAGTTCGTTAAACGCATCTGCGGGACCTCCAGTGTATTATTTCAATTATTTATTTTGTTTCCTTGTGAACTGTATGCTGATTGCATGTTTTACAAAACTTTTTTATTTCAAGTCGCTCTATTGAGCTCGTATCTTTCATAGTAGAGTAGTTTCGATTTTTACACTCTTCACATGAGAGTACAACTTTTTTCCTCATTAGTTACACCAACCTTGTAACATTATGTCCCTAAAAATGTATCATACAATAAAAGACAATGTCAATGACATGCATTTTGTACGCTCTACAAAAGAAAACAGGTGATTTATTTTACACCTGTTGCACTTGTTATTTGTTATGAATTTAAAGTTGTACTTTCTCGCATTTCCATATATCGTTCCAATTTCCTCTTCACCCGCTGTAAAGCGTTATCAATAGATTTCACATGTCTGTTTAACTGTTCTGAAATCTCTTGATAAGAACGCCCATCTAGATATAAAGAAAGTACTTTTCTTTCTAAATCGCTTAATAATTCTGATATTTTTGATTCTATGTCTGTATATTCTTCTTGGCTAATAATCATCTCTTCAGGATCAGTTACCTTCGCTTCAGAAATAACATCCAATAATGTTCGATCAGATTCCTCATCGTAAATCGGCTTATCTAAAGACACATATGAATTTAAGGGAATATGTTTTTGTCTTGTTGCCGTTTTAATAGCGGTAATAATTTGTCGAGTGATACACAGTTCAGCAAATGCTTTGAATGAAGACAGCTTGTCCTCTTTATAATCACGAATTGCTTTAAACAACCCTATCATACCTTCTTGAACAATGTCTTCTCGATCGGCACCCACTAAAAAGTAAGATCTTGATTTCGCGCGAACAAAGTTCTTATACTTGTGAATTAAATATTCTAGAGCGTCAGTATTACCTTTTCGAACTAACTCAACGATTGCCTCATCCTCTAAATCACGAAATGTAACGTCGCCTACACTTACGAAGCCTGCTTCCACCTTGATCCCTCCGACCGCTATTTATTTAGCAATATTATACAGTAAAAAGACAAAGAGCGTCAATGCTTCAACGCTCTCCTCTTCTTAATTTTTCTAATTTTTCTGTAATATCTTTACTAAATATCTTTCGCATGGCGGGTTGCTGTTCTTTCGTGTCTTTTGTACGCCTTCTTACTTGTTGCTCCATTGCCTGTACTTCCAACTCTAATTCACGCGCAGATTTCCGAAGGGCACCTTGCGCAAATATAACCCATTGTTCCGTGTAATCAGAAGTCGCAACATATATTCGTGTATTTATATTTCTAAGCTCTATCGCAAGTTGCTCTATCTTTTCATCTGCAGTTTGATTCTTTCGTGTGAATATTACTTCCACACGAGATTGTTTCATCTTTTTTTCAATACCATGTACTGTATAGGCATCAAAGACTATCATCACTTTTGTGCCTGTATAACCTTGATAATCCGCCATCTTATCAATAAGTGCATCTCTTGATGATTGTAAATCTACATCCCGCAGTTTCTTCAAATCTCCCCAAGCTCCGATAATGTTGTAACCGTCAACGATTAAAATATCGTTCATCTTTTATTTACCAATTTCGTGACGTTTACGATATACCTCATACATTAACAAACTTGCGGCTACGGAAGCATTTAAGGATGTAACTTTACCAACCATCGGTAGAGTGATTAGGAAATCACACTTTTCACCAATAATACGGCTCATACCTTTTCCTTCACTACCAATTACTAACCCAATCGGCATTTTACCATCTAAATTACGATAATCCGTTTTTCCTTTGGCATCTGTACCAGCAATCCAAAGTCCACGTTCTTTTAATTCATCAATTGTACGGGATAAGTTCGTTACGCGTGCAACAGGAATGTATTCAATTGCTCCTGTTGATGCTTTCGCAACTGACGCTGTAAGCCCCACAGCCCTTCTCTTTGGAATAATAATCCCATGAGCTCCTGTCGCATCAGCAGTACGCATAATAGAACCTAAGTTATGCGGATCTTCAATCTCATCTAAAATTAAGAAGAATGGATCTTCATTACGTTTTTCTGCCACTTTGAATAAATCTTCTAACTCCGCATACTGATATGCAGCTACTTGAGCGATTACACCTTGATGATTACCCTCAACTAATTGATCTAACTTTTTCTTTGGTGCATGTTGTAAAATAACCTTATTCTCTTTCGCTAACGCTAGTACAATCTGCACTTGTCCTTTGGCAGCACCTTCTGCGATCCAAATTTTATTAATATCTCTCCCTGATCGTAACGCTTCAATTACAGGGTTACGTCCGATAATATATTCACTACTCATGATGATGTGCCCCCTTCCTTTTCTTCTAAAACTGCAATTGCCTTATATACAATTTCGTCTAATCTTTCACGGTTATTTAATAAATGATGATAACCAATTAGCGCTTCAAAGGCTGTACTATGTCGATATGTTTGTACATCCGTATTTTTCGGAACCGTACCTGAATTTGCATTACGTCCTCTTCTTAATACCGCCTCTTCTTCCTCTGTCAAAAACGACGTCTCTAATAAATGATAAACAACTTTCGCCTGTGCTTTTGCTGAAACAAAGCTCGTCCCTAAGCGATGTAATTGATTAGGGCGAACCTTTCCTTTTTGAAGGAGGTGATAGCGGATATATTGTTCATATACCGCATCACCCATATACGCTAACGCCAAGCTGTTTAATTGCTTTGCATCAATCATCCTTATCCTCTTTTCCATCTTGTACCTTGAGCGGTATCTTCTAAAATAATATTACGTCCTTTTAAATCGTCACGAATTTGATCAGACAATGCGAAATCGCGATTTTTACGAGCCTCAATGCGCTTTTGGATAAGTTCTTCAATTTCTTCATCCAGCAATTCTTCTTGCGTTAATTCTAATCCTAAAATATCAAATAACGTTTCCAATTGTTTTACGTATGCTTCGATCACAACTTTAGATGTATGCTCTTCAAGTAAATATTGATTTGCATGATTGGCTACATTGTATAATTCGGTAATTGCATTCGCAGTGTTAAAGTCATCATTCATTGCCTCTTCAAATGCAGTCTGGAATTTCTCTATTTCAACTAACCATTTCTCATTATGGTCTGTTAAATCCGTACTGCTTTCCATACGATGCTTTAAGTTTCCATAAGCTGTTTTAATTCTTTCCAGCCCATTATTCGTACTTTGTAATAACTCTTCACTAAAGTTAATCGGATGACGATAGTGTACTGATAACATAAAGAATCTAATTAACTGTGGGTCGTATTGCTTAATAATATCGTGAACTAAAATAAAGTTACCAAGCGATTTAGACATCTTCTCATTGTTAATATTAATATATCCATTATGCATCCAGTAACGTGCAAACGTTTTTCCAGTCAATGCTTCCGACTGCGCAATTTCATTTTCATGATGCGGGAACGCCAAGTCTTGACCACCAGCATGAATGTCAATTGTATCCCCTAAGTACTTACGTGCCATTGCTGAGCATTCAATATGCCACCCTGGACGCCCTTGCCCCCAAGGGCTTTCCCAGAAGATTTCTCCTTCTTTCGCAGCTTTCCATAAAGCAAAATCAAGAGGGTCTTGTTTCTTTTCCCCCACCTCAATACGAGCACCGTGACGTAAATCTGCGATTGGTTGATGTGATAATTTACCGTAACCTTCGAATTCCTTCGTTTTAAAGTACACATCTCCCTCTGATTCGTATGCATACCCTTTATTCACAAGTTCTTGAATAAATTCAATAATGATATCCATATTTTCTGTTACACGAGGATGGACTGTTGCGTGTTTGCAACCTAGCGCTGTTACATCTTCAAAGTACGCTTCAACAAAACGATCAGCAATTGTCGGTACATCTTCACCTAATTCATTTGCCGCTTTAATTAATTTATCATCTACGTCCGTAAAGTTCGATACGTATTGCACATCGTACCCTTTATATTCTAGATAGCGACGTACTGTATCGAATACCATAGGAGGTCTTGCATTGCCAATATGAATGTAGTTATAGACTGTAGGTCCGCATACATACATCTTTACCTTATTTTCTTCTAATGGAACAAACTCTTCTTTTTGACGTGTTAACGTATTATAAATGTGAATAGTCATTTTTATCCTTCCTTTCTACCTTTACTTCCAGTTGTTTCTTCAATTTATCAAGTTCTACTTCCATAGCCTTTAATTTATCAAAAATTGGATCCGGAAGGTCAGAGTGATTTAATTCTTGACCAATCTTTACTCCATTTTGAATAACGACTCGGCCAGGTATACCTACAACTGTAGAATGTGCAGGAACTTCTTTTAATACGACAGACCCTGCCCCGATTTTAGAATTCTCTCCCACAGTAATAGAACCAAGGACTTTAGCACCCGTCGCAATTAATACATTATCCTGAATTGTTGGATGCCTCTTGCCTTTTTCTTTTCCTGTACCACCTAATGTAACCCCTTGATAAATTGTTACATTATCACCAATTTCACAAGTTTCTCCAATTACAACTCCCATTCCATGGTCTATGAAAAAGCGTCGACCAATAGTTGCTCCTGGATGAATCTCAATGCCAGTAAAAAAACGACTAACTTGTGAAACAAAACGTGCAAGAAAGAAAAAATCCCTTTTATAAAAAGCATGTGCAATTCGATGAGCCCAAACTGCATGTAATCCAGAGTAAGTTAAAATGACTTCGAAATAACCTCTTGCCGCTGGATCCTGTTCAAAAACGACTTCAATATCTTCCCGAAGCCTCTTAAACATCGATGTTCCCTCCCCTTTATGGGCTGCTTTTTCGAGTGAACTAACTCCCTACTTATCTCCCTAAATCTTTATACACGTAGATAAAATTTATACTCATACCCAGTTTTACGGTATAAAAAAAGACGCCTCTGTCATATTGACAGAGACGCCTTTTAAGCGCGGTTCCACTCTGTTTAGGCTAAAAAAGCCTCAAACTCATCTCTGATAACGGTGTACACCGCTTCTGCTTACTTTAACGCCTTAAGATGTTTCACAAAACATTTTGCTGTTCAGCAGAAGACTCGAAGGGGCATTTCAAAAACCCGCTTATAAACCACTTCCAGCCTAAAGGTGGTTCTCTCTGTAAAAAGCCTGATTTTCTACTTCTCCTTCTCGTCGCTTTTCCTTATTAGGTTTTAAGTATACTTATTATATTTCTAAACCTAGAAAATGTTAACCAATTACTTTTTGAAGACGATTTAAAACTTTTTCTTTTCCAAGAAGTGCAATAGCATTAGGAAGCTCTGGGCCATGTGTTTGACCAGTAGTTGCAACACGGATTGGCATAAATAAGTTTTTACCTTTATGACCTGTTTCCTTTTGAACTGCTTTAATAGCCGCCTTAATTGCTGCTGGTTCCATCGCCTCTAGTGCTTCTACTTGACCAGCAAATGCACGAAGTACTTCTGGTACTTGTTCACCTTTTAATACTTCTTGTCCTTCTTCTTCATGATCAACATGATCTTTGAAGAACATTTCAGAAAGCTCTACAATTTCAGCTCCAAAACTCATTTGTTCATGATATAACGCAATTACATCACGAATCCAAGCTTGCTCTTGTTCACTTAAAGTTTCACCTATACGTCCAGCTTTCACTAGATGCGGTAAGCTTAATTCTACCACCGTATCTAAATCTTGCTTTTTCATATATTGGTTGTTCATCCATTTTAATTTTTGAGAATCAAATAATGCAGGTGATTTTGATAAACGAGCTGCATCGAACATTTTGATAAACTCTTCTTTAGAGAAGATTTCTTCTTCTCCTACCGGCGACCAACCTAGTAGTGCAATAAAGTTAAAGATTGCTTCTGGAAGATATCCAAGCTCTTTATATTGCTCAATAAATTGAATAATAGATTCATCACGCTTACTTAATTTTTTACGGCTTTCATTTACAATTAAAGTCATATGGCCAAATTGCGGGATATCCCAACCGAAAGCTTCATAAATCATCATTTGTTTTGGCGTATTTGAAATATGGTCATCACCACGAAGTACATGTGTAATTTCCATTAAGTGATCATCTACTGCTACCGCAAAGTTATAAGTTGGAATTCCATCTTTTTTCACGATAACGAAATCACCGAAATCATTTGAATGGAATGCTACTTCATCTTTTACGATATCTTTAAATGTGTAATCACGATCAGCTGGTACACGGAAACGAATACTTGGAATACGTCCCTCAGCTTCAAATTCTTTCATTTGTTCTTCAGTTAAATCACGGTGGTTACCTGCATAACGAGGTGTTTCACCACGAGAAATTTGTCCTTCACGCTCTGCTTCTAGCTCTTCTTCTGTCATATAACATTTGTAAGCTAAACCACGCTCTAATAAATCTAGATATAATTTTTTATAAATATCTAAACGCTCTGTTTGACGATATGGTCCAAATTCACCACCAACATCAACACCTTCATCCCAGTCCATACCGAGCCATTTCAAGTATTTTAATTGGCTTTCTTCTCCACCAGCCACGTTACGTTTTACATCAGTATCTTCAATACGAATAATAAACTTGCCATCTAAATGACGAGCAAATAAATAATTAAATAATGCCGTACGCGCATTTCCGATATGTAAGTGTCCTGTTGGACTTGGCGCATAGCGCACTCTCACTTGCTTTTCCATAATTGGTACACCTTCCATTCTTAATGTCTACACATTCTATAATTGTACAACAAAAAAATGTGATTATCCATCTTACGAATTAAAAACCATTATTTTTTCTGTAATAATACCACTGCTTGAGAAGCAATTCCTTCTTCTCTACCTGTAAATCCTAATTTCTCTGTTGTTGTTGCCTTTACATTAATGTTATCTATAGACGTTTCTAACAGTTCACTAATACGTTTACGCATACTTTCAATATGCGGTGCCATTTTTGGCTTTTGAGCAATAATTGTACAATCTAAGTTCCCTAACTCGTAACCTTGTTCACGCACAAATTCCCAAACTTTTTGTAACAATACAGCTGAATCTGCATCTTTAAAAGCTGGGTCTGTATCAGGAAAATGCTTTCCAATATCTCCTGCTGCAATGGCACCTAAACATGCATCAGCAATCGTATGTAACAATACATCTGCATCTGAATGACCGATTAATCCTTTCTCGTGTGGAATTGTAATTCCGCCAATAATTAACGGTCTACCTTCCGCAAATTCATGCACATCAAAACCTTGTCCAATTCGAAACATTCTTTACATCCTCCTTGAGCTAAACCACTGAGCTTTATGACTCTATATTATATTGATATCCCTACAAAGAAAAGCCCGGCCATTGCCGAGCTTTCCTTTGTTATACACCATCACGGCTATTTTTTCTGAACATGAAGGAAACTTTCAGCAATTAGCAAATCCTCTGGAGTCGTCACTTTAATATTATAGTAACTCCCCTCTACTACACCTACTTGCTTACCAATACGTTCCACGAGACTTGCATCATCTGTACCAAGAAAACAACTCTGTTTTGCACTTCTATGAGCTTCTAACAAAAGAGAAACAGAGAACCCTTGCGGTGTTTGTACAGCCTTAAGCTGAGATCGTTCTACCGTTTCGACAACAACACCTTGCTCTACTTTCTTAACTGTATCCTTTACTGGCACTGCACAAATGGAAGCTCCATATTTTTCTGCTGCTGTTAATACGTCTTGAATCACTTTATTCGTTACGAATGGGCGCGCTCCGTCATGTACAAGAACGTATTCAACATCACTCGCATGCTGAATCGCGTTATATACACTATCTTGTCTTTCGGCTCCACCCTGAATAAATTGTACCTGTTTTTCAATCGGATACTTCTGCATTAATTCCTCAAAATACGGGCGTTCCTCTTCGTTAATTGCCATAACAATACTTTTGCACTCTTTATCTCTTTCAAAAGCACGTAATGTATGAACGATAATCGGTACTTCGTTTATAAGTAAGAACAACTTATTTTTGCCAGCACCCATCCGCTTTCCTTGGCCGGCTGCCGGAATAATTAATGTATACATATTAATAATCCTCTACCTATAATGCTTTTTCTAATAATTTACGTTTTGCGAAAATCATACGACCAGCCGATGTTTGTAATACGCTAGTAACCAGTACATTAAGTTGCGAACCTACATACTCTCTACCATCTTCTACTACAATCATCGTACCATCATCTAAGTACGCAACACCTTGGTTTTGCTCTTTACCATCTTTCACAACATAAACATTTAATTCTTCGCCAGGGAGTACAACTGGTTTAATTGCATTAGCTAAATCATTAATGTTTAACACCGTTACTCCTTGTAATTCAGAAACTTTATTTAAGTTGAAATCATTCGTTACTACAGTTCCACCGGTGATTTTTGCTAACTTTACAAGTTTGCTATCCACCTCTTGGATATCCTCGAAATCGCCTTCATAAATTTCTACCGGAATCGGCATCTCTTTTTGAATACGATTTAAAATGTCTAGTCCTCTGCGACCACGATTACGCTTTAAAGCATCGGAAGAATCGGCAATATGCTGAAGCTCTTCTAATACGAATTGTGGAATCACAATTGTTCCTTCCAAAAACTTCGTTTGGCAAATATCAGCAATACGTCCATCGATAATTACACTCGTATCGAGAATTTTCCAATGAGTCGTAGATTTTTCTGCTTCTACCTCTTCGTTCTCGCTATTATTTTTCTTCTTACCTCCGCGTTGGGGTAATGTAAATAATCCTAGCAATTCATTCCTCTTTTTAAATCCTACTTGGAATCCTAAATATCCAAGTAAAAGAGTGAAGAACACTTGCAACACCGTACTAATAACCGGAATTGTAAATTCACGAATCGGTATTAAAATTAAATATGCAACAATAAGACCAGAGATCAATCCTAATGTACCAAATAAAACATCTGCTACAGGCGCCTTTACAAGAGCCTCTTCAATATGCTTAATAAGTTGAACAATATAATCTACAAGCCAAAATGTTGTTAAAAATAAAATAATTGCACCAATAATCGCACGAACATAAGATCCTTCCAATAAAGGAACAGCACCGATGTCTAATACATTAATAACTTTTGGGATTAAGTAAATCCCTAACGCTCCCCCGATTACTAGAAAGAAGAGCTGTACGATCCGTTTTAACATCCAACCACCTCCTACTCATTATTAACCATTGTTTCGCTAATCAAAACGCCGAATGCAAAAGCGGACGTGTTTTTTTTTATAAATAGTTTTATTTACCAATATATCATATCATATACCAAAAATGTTCTAGTGTCGTTATATTATGGAATCAATGTAATATTCTTAATTGTGTCTACTCATATAGAGATGCTCTTGAATTCTTTTTAGGCCTTCTCGTATTTTCTTCGCCCTTACTTCCCCAATTCCTTCCACATCATCCAATTCATGAATAGTCGCGCGACAAACTCCTTGCAACGTTTTGAATCGATTAATTAAATTTTCAATGATAAGTGGCGGAACACGAGAGATTTTGCTTGTAATTCGATATCCCCTTGGCGTCACACTTTCTTCTAAACTGGTTTGCCCTGGATAGCCAAGTAATTTAACTAAATCACTATCCTCTAAAAGTTGTGTATTTGCAAGGTCCTGTAACTTTTTCAAAATTTGATGATGGTCTTGTGTTTTCTCCTGATGGTAATCTTTAATTAACAATGCTGCCTCTGCTTCTAAATCAGCTAGTAATTCTGTAAGCTGTAAACGAATTAACCTACCTTCTGTTCCTAGCTCATGAATATAGCTCAATATTTCATTTTTAATACGCAGTACCATTTCAACACTATGTAAAACGTGAACTACCTCAGACATTGTAACGACCTCTTCAAATTCTAGAATGCCCAAATTCGTAATACCATCATTCCATACAGCCTTATATTTTTCTAACGTTTGAATAGCTTGGTTTGCCTTTGTTAAAATAACCCCTATATCTTTTAGTGTATAACGTAAGTTCCCTTGATATAGCGTAATTACGTTACGTCTTTGTGAAATGGCCACAACAAGGCTGCCCGTCTGCTTCGCTACACGTTCTGCTGTTCGGTGACGCATACCGGTTTCAATAGAATCAATAGATGCCTCTGGAACTAACTGTGCATTCGCTATTAAAATTTTACTTCCCGTTTCATTTAAAATAAGTGCCCCGTCCATTTTTGCTAATTCATATAAACTAGCAGGAGAGAATGCACAATTAATGTGAAAACCACCATCCACAATACTTTTAATCTGCTCATTATATCCAAGAACAATTAGCCCCCCTGTTTGTGCGCGAAGTACATTATCTATCCCTTCACGCAGTGGTGTTCCTGGGGCCACGAGCTGTAAAATATTAATCATACTTTTGACACGTTGCTTATTTTCTTCCATAGCCTAGCCTCCTAATGTCAAACGAAGCGCTTCTCCTAAATTAGAAACACCTACAACCTCAATCCCATCCGGAATTGTCCATCCTCCTAAGTTTTTTCTAGGAATAATAACACGTTGAAATCCTAATTTAGCCGCTTCTTGTACACGTTGTTCGATTCTTGATACTCTTCTTATTTCTCCAGTTAATCCTACTTCTCCTATTACTGCATCAGTTGGTGCCGTAGATTTATCCCTAAAACTTGAGGCTATACTTAAAGCCACTGCTAAATCAATTGCCGGTTCGTCTAATTTCAAACCACCAGCTACTTTTAAATATGCATCTTGATTTTGCAATAGTAAACCTGTTCTTTTTTCTAATACTGCCATAATAAGCGAAACACGGTTATGATCAATTCCCGTCGCCATTCTTCGAGGATTTCCAAAACTAGTAGGGGAGATTAATGCTTGTATTTCTACTAAAACCGGTCTTGTTCCTTCCATTGAAGCAACTACTGTTGATCCTGCAACACCAACCGGCCTTTCCTCAAGGAAGATTTCAGAAGGATTTAAAACTTCCGCAAGACCAAGCTCTTTCATTTCAAAGATACCCATTTCATTCGTGGAACCAAAACGGTTCTTCACAGCCCGTAAAATACGATACGTATGGTGTCGATCTCCTTCAAAGTAAAGAACTGCATCGACCATATGTTCTAACATACGAGGTCCTGCAATTGCTCCTTCTTTTGTCACATGCCCGACAATGAAAATAGGGATTCCTTTTGTTTTTGCAAGTTTCATTAATTCCGCTGTACATTCACGTACTTGTGCCACACTTCCTGGTGCTGACGTCACTTCAGGTAAATGTATCGTTTGAATAGAATCAATAACAACAAAAGCTGGATTCATCTCTTCAATATGTGCTGCAATACGCTGCAGGTCTGTCTCTGCTACAACAAATAGATTGCTACCCTTTACATGCAAACGATCTGCACGAAGTTTAATCTGCTTTGCCGACTCCTCACCCGATATGTATAATACATCATATGAAGAATCTGCTAATTGTGATGAAATCTGTAATAGTAATGTTGATTTTCCAATCCCAGGGTCTCCACCAATAAGCACTAAGGACCCATCTACAATTCCACCACCAAGCACACGATTAAACTCTTGAAATTCCGTTTCAATACGTGCCTCAGACTTTGTTTCTACTTCGGTAAGACGTCTTGGTTTTGTTACTTCCGTTTGAATTGCATTCGCGTAATTAAGGCGCCTAGATGATACAACTGGCTCCATTTCTTCAACAAGTGTATTCCATTGACCACATCCAGGACATTTACCCATATATTTTGGTGACTGATAACCACATTCTTGACATATAAATTTCGTTTTCTTTTTAGCCATACCTTTTTATAGTTCACTTCACTTTCGTCTATAAACGTTTATCCTTCTCGTACAAGAAAGAGGGCTATCGCGTAGCCCTCTTTGTTTGTCTATACTTATTTTACCTTTTCCGCACTATGAATGACAAATGATTCTCCTTCTACATCAAAGATAACTTTTTGTCCTTTCTCAATAGCACCTTTTAAAAGTTCTTCTGATAGTCTATCTTCTACATGTTTCTGAATTGCTCTGCGAAGTGGACGAGCGCCATACTCACGATCAAATCCTTTATCTGCAATAGCTGAAATTGCCCCTTCCGTTAAGTGCAATTCGATTTCTTGTTCTTTTAAGCGATTTACTAACTGATTTACCATAAGAGTTACAATCTCTTGAATATGTTTTTTCTCAAGCATATGGAATACGATAATTTCATCAATACGGTTTAAGAATTCTGGACGAAATGCCTTTTTCAACTCATCCATTACTTTACCTTTCATATCCGAATAATCACGGCTTTCATCTTGGACATTAAATCCAAGATGTTTGTTACGTTTTAACGCCTCGGCACCAACGTTAGACGTCATAATAACAATTGTATTACGGAAATCAACTGTACGTCCTTTAGAATCTGTTAAACGACCATCTTCTAATACTTGTAGTAGAATATTAAATACATCCGGATGAGCTTTCTCTACCTCATCTAATAATACAACTGAATATGGCTTGCGACGAACTTTCTCTGTTAATTGTCCACCTTCTTCATATCCAACATATCCTGGAGGAGAACCAACTAAACGGGAAGTAGAATGCTTCTCCATATACTCTGACATATCGATGCGAATCATTGCATCTTCATCACCGAACATAGATTCTGCTAGTGCTCTTGCAAGTTCTGTTTTACCTACACCTGTTGGTCCTAAGAAAATAAATGAACCAATCGGGCGCTTCGGATCTTTTAATCCTGCTCTTGCACGACGAACAGCTTTTGCTACTGCTACTACTGCTTCATCTTGACCAATCAAACGATCATGAAGAATGGATTCTAAATTTAATAATTTATCAGTCTCTGTTTGTGCAAGTTTAGAAACTGGGATACGCGTCCATGTAGAAACGACATTTGCAATATCTTCTACCGTAACCTCTGAATTTTCTTTTCCTTGTTGCTCTTTCCATTGACGTTTTGTATCTTCTAACTTCTCACGTAAGCGTTGCTCCATATCACGTAAGGATGCAGCCTTTTCAAATTCTTGACTTTGTACAGCTGCATCTTTTTCTTTTCGAATCTCCTCAAGCTTCACTTCAAGCTCTTTTAAGTTTGGTGGTGTTGTATAAGAACGTAAGCGAACTTTTGAAGCAGCTTCATCAATTAAATCAATTGCTTTATCCGGTAAAAAGCGATCTGTAATATAACGATCTGAAAGTTTTACAGCTGCATCAATAGCGTCATCTGTAATAGATACACGGTGATGCGCCTCATAACGATCACGTAAACCTTTCAAGATTTGAATCGATTCTTCTAAACTTGGCTCATCAACATGAATTGGTTGAAAACGTCTTTCTAAAGCCGCGTCTTTTTCAATATATTTACGATACTCATCTAAAGTTGTTGCCCCAATACATTGTAGCTCTCCTCGTGCTAAAGATGGTTTTAAAATATTCGATGCATCGATTGCACCTTCTGCTCCACCTGCACCAATTAATGTATGAAGCTCATCAATAAATAGAATAATATTGCCTGCTTGGCGAATTTCATCCATCACTTTCTTTAAACGATCTTCAAATTCACCGCGATATTTTGTTCCAGCTACCACTGTACCCATATCTAGTGTCATAACACGCTTATCTCTTAAAGTTTCAGGAACTTCATTATTTACAATTTGCTGTGCTAATCCTTCTGCAATTGCCGTTTTACCTACACCAGGCTCACCAATTAATACTGGGTTATTTTTCGTTCTACGGCTTAATACCTCAATTACACGTTGAATTTCTTTACCGCGTCCAATAACAGGGTCTAAGCGATTTTCACGTGCAACAACTGTTAAGTCCCTTGCTAAACTGTCCAGTGTCGGTGTATTTGCATTTGTTGCTGAACCACCTTGATGACCTGAACTAGCTTCATTACTTCCAAGAAGTTGTAACACTTGTTGTCTTGCTTTATTTAGACTTACACCTAAATTATTTAAAACACGTGCGGCTACACCTTCACCTTCACGGATTAAACCGAGTAAAATGTGTTCTGTTCCAACGTAAGAATGGCCTAGCTTACGCGCTTCATCCATAGATAATTCAATAACCTTTTTAGCACGAGGTGTATAATGTACAGTTTGAGAAGCTTCTGTTCCTCGCCCAATTAACGCTTCTACTTCTTTTTGAACTTTCTCTGGACTTAATCCAAGAGCAATTAATGCTTTTGCTGCAATTCCTTCACCTTCGCGTACAAGCCCAAGTAAAATATGTTCTGTTCCAATATTATTATGCCCAATACGAATTGCTTCCTCTTGAGATAAAGCTAACACTTTCTGTGCTCTTTCTGTAAATCTTCCAAACATCATAGAAATCGCCTCCTACTTGCGCTTAGTTTTTTTCAATACGTAATCGCTCACGGATTAAGGTTGCTCTTCGATAATCTCTTTCTTCTGGCCCTAAAGGTCCACCTGCGTATTGTTGTAAAATACCTGGTTGCGTAAGAACCATTAGCTCAGTCAAAATATTTCTCGATATACCTTTTATATATCCTAGATCAATACCAAGTCGTACATCTGATAAGCAATTGGCTGCTTCTGCAGATTGAATTAAACGACTGTTTGCTAGTATGCCGTAAGAACGATAAACCTTATCTTCAAGTTCAATACTTGAATTTTGTACAATTAATTCTCTAGCCATTTTTTCTTGCTGTATAATTTGTTGAATGACACTCTTTAAATCTGCAATAATATCTTCTTCAGACTTTCCTAGCGTCATTTGATTTGAAACTTGAAATATATTACCTAACGCTTCGCTACCTTCACCGTATATTCCTCTTACTACTAACCCTAATTTTTGAATTACTTGTATAATACGGCTAATTCTTTTTGTTAAAACCAGTCCCGGTAAATGTATCATCACAGAAGCTCTTAACCCTGTGCCAACATTAGTAGGACAACTCGTAATATATCCAAGTGATTCATCAAAAGCGTATTCAACTTCTTTCTCAATCCAATTATCTATTTGATTGGCACTTTGAAGTGCCTCTGATAACTGTAATCCTGAAAATAGGCACTGAATCCGAATATGGTCTTCTTCATTAAGCATAACACTAATATGTTCACTTTCTGATAGTAGACATGCTCCATATTCTGTCCCTGCAAGATTTGGACTAATTAAATGCTTTTCGACTAAAACTCTCCTTTGAAGAGGGGTTAATTCATTCATCTTTAATAGTCCAAACTCCCCAAAAGACCCTACTGCTTTATTTATGAATTTCTTTTTGAATAATTCATGAATCTGTTTAGCTTCTTCTTCGTTTTGCATAGTGGAAAATTGATATTGTTTAAAGTTACGAGCCAAACGAATTCGACTACTTAAAACAATATCAGAATCAGGGCCATCCCCCTTCATCCATGGACTAATTGCTTCGTTCATAATTTTGTCCAGTGACATAGAACTATTCCCCCTCTCTATGCTCACTAAGCTGTATTTCAAGACCTCGGATCTTATCTCTTACTTCTGCAGCTTTCTCAAATTCCTCTTTCTGTACGTATTGTTTCAGAATAAGTTTTAGTTCATCTAATTCTTTCTTTAAGTGGATATTTCCTTCTATACGTTCCGGAATTTTCCCACAATGTTCTGTATGCCCACCGTGAAGGCGTTTTAATAATGGCTTTAAATGCTCCTTAAATGTATCGTAACAAGAATAACAGCCAAAACGTCCGACTTTTGTAAATTGTTCATATGTCATCTTACAATCTGGACATCTTACTATATCTGCATTTGAAAATCCATTTTTTCCTTCTTCAAACATTGTTGATTCACCGTGTAATAAACCAGCAAATAAATCATGAAATGAAAAGTTAGACTGCGATGATGGAAAGAAAGACGTATAGCCACTTTGCTCTGCACATTGCTCACAAAGATGAACTTCCGCCTTCTTCTCGTTAATTACTTTTGTATAATGTAAAGTTGCTGGTCTTATATTACAGTTTTGACAAGTCATCACTATCCCCACCTTTACAACAGGAACGCTCTATCTCATGGTACTTTTCATACATTACTAGATTGTTCGCTTTCCTGAATCCGTTTAAATAAAAGTGCATGTTCTTTTTCAAAACTTCTACAATATTTAACTGCTTTATCTTAGTTATCAATCTTTTACAAAAGTTATATTTATTTATATTTCAGTGTTCTTAACATTGCGCATAATATTCGAGCCCTAAGTTCATCTCGAGAAGGAACATCCATTGATAATACAGAACGATCTATTACGCTTAACATCAGTTTCGCTTCACGATTTGTTATAATTCCCTCTTCTATTAAACGTATAATCATACTTTCTGCATTCCCTTGCGCAACGCTATGATCAATCATATGAAGCATTTGATCAATAATATCTATATCGTCATGCAGTTTGACTTTTATAATGCGAATGTAACCTCCTCCACCACGTTTACTTTCTACTACAAATCCTCTTTCTAACGTAAAACGGGTATTGATTACATAATTGATTTGAGATGGTACGCACTCGAATCGATCCGCAATCTCATTTCTCTTGATTTCAATCACATTATTATTACTTAAGTCAATAACTTGCTTTAGATATTGCTCAATGATATCAGATATATTTCTCATTTATCCGCCACCTTTATTGACTTTGACTATCTTTGACTTTAATTATATACGTATTAATAAAATTTGCAACTCTTTTGCTTATTCACTATCCTAGCCACATTCCCCTGTATTTAAACAAAATATGAATACTTTAAACACATTTTTTATTACTATGGATTATAAAATAAAACACGAAAAAACACGAGTCATTTGACTCGTGTTTTAGTTGCT